>DAOPLW010000278.1:0-2253 GCA_035391945.1 Oscillospiraceae bacterium
TGGAGCGCCTCGCCGCCCTCGGGTCCGTGGCGGCCGCCGTGGCCCACGAGGTCACCAGCCGCACGACGGCCCCGCCGTCCGGCAGGGGGCTCCAGACCTCGTAGCGGCAGAGTCGGTCCAGGACCGGCAGCGTCCCGGCGGAGACGACGGGGAAGATCTGGTTGGTCGGGGAGCGGTGCAGAAAGCCGTATCCAAGCGCCGCGAAGCCGTTCTGGAGCCGGGCGGCCGTTTCGTCCGCGTGCCGGCCGAGCGCAAGGTACAGGCCGTCGGAAAAGAGCGTCTCGAACTGCCGGCCGATGAGGAAGCCCTTGGCGAGCATCGCGCCGCGCTGCTTCATCAGGAAGCGGAAATCGGGCTTAAACGCATCGTTCATCAGCACCAGCGCCTCCCCGAGGAGCGCGCCGCATTTCGTGCCGCCGATGTAGAAGGCGTCCGTGAGAGCGGCGATGTCCGGAAGCGTCAGGTCGTTCCCCGCGCCGGCGAGGGCGTCCGCCAACCGCGCGCCGTCCATGTAAAGGAGAAGCCCTTTCTCCCGGCAGAAGGCCGAGAGCGCGGCGAGCTCGGCCTTGGTATAGAGCGTGCCGACCTCCGTCGAATCGGAGATGTAGACCATGCGCGGGAGCACCATGTGCTCGTCCGTGTGGGCGGCGAGGATGGGGGCCACGAGTTCCGGCGTGAGCTTGCCGTCCGGGCTTTTCGCGGTCAGGACCTTGTGGCCGGTGGCTTCGATGGAACCCGTCTCATGGACGTTGATGTGCCCCGTATCCGCGGCGATGACCGCGTGGTGCGGCCGCAGAGCGGAGGAGATGGCGACGAGGTTCGTCTGCGTGCCGCCCACGAGGAAGTGCACGTCCGCGTCCGGCCGGAGGCACGCCTTCCGGATGAGGGCCGCGGCGTTTTCACAGTGGGGGTCGCAGCCGTAGCCCACGTTGTGCTCCAGGTTGTCCGCGGCCATGGCCGCGAGGATCTTCGGGTGGGCGCCGTCGCTGTAATCGTTTTTGAAATTGAGCATAGCGGTATCCTTCTTTATTTTTTATAGCTGTCCTTGAGAGAGACAGAGCGGTTGAAGACGAGCCCGTCCGGCCGGGAATCCCGGGCGTCGACGCAGAAATAGCCCAGGCGCAGGAACTGGAAAGAGGCGGGGGCCTCGGCCTCCGCGAGCGAGCGCTCCACCCTGCAGCCGGTGAGGATGGTCAGGGAGTCCGGATTCAGGCAGTCTATGAAGTCCTTGCCCGGCGCGTCCGGCTCCGGGTCGGAGAAGAGATTGTCGTACAGGCGCACCTCGGCGTTTACGGCGGTGTGCGCGTCCACCCAGTGGATGGTGCCCTTGATCTTGCGCCCGTCGGCCGGGTCGCCGCCGTGCGAGACGGGGTCGTACTCGGCGAGGACCTCCGTGACGCAGCCGGCCGCGTCCCTGACGCAGCCGGTGCATTTCACCACGTACGCGCCCTTGAGGCGGACCTCGTTTCCGGGGAAGAGACGGAAATATTTCTTTTCCGGGACCTCCATGAAATCGTCTCTCTCGATAAAAAGGTCGCGGGAGAAGGAGACGGCGCGCGTACCGTCCTCCGGGCGGCCGGGGTTGTTTTCGACGGAGAAGCTCTCTTCCTGTCCTTCCGGGTAGTTGGTGATCGTGAGCTTCACCGGGTGCAGCACCGCCATGACGCGCCGGGCATTTTCGTTGAGGTCCTCGCGCAGGCAGTGCTCGAGGAACGAGTGCTCGACCGTGCTCGTCACCTTGGATACGCCGATGCGCTCGCAGAACGTGCGGATGGTGGCCGGCGTGTAGCCCCGGCGGCGCAGGCCGCAGAGCGTGGGCATGCGCGGGTCGTCCCAGCCGGAGACGCGGCCCTCTTCGACGAGCCGGCGCAGCTTGCGCTTGCTCATGACCGTATAGCTCATGTTCAGCCGCGCGAATTCGATCTGGCGCGGCTTGGAGGGGCAGGAGATGTTGTCACGCACCCAGTTGTAAAGCGGCCTGTGGTCCTCGTACTCCAGCGAACAGAGACTGTGGGTCACGCCCTCGAGCGCGTCCTGGATGGGGTGCGCGAAGTCGTACATCGGGAAGATGCACCACGTTGTGCCCTGCCGGTGGTGCTCGATGTAGCGGATGCGGTAGAGCACGGGGTCGCGGAGGTTGAAGTTGCCGCTGGCAAGATCGATCTTCGCGCGCAGCGTGTGGCTGCCCTCCGGGAATTCGCCGTTCTTCATGCGTGTGAAGAGGTCGAGGTTCTCCTCCGCCGAGCGGTCCCG
>DAOPLW010000279.1:0-2252 GCA_035391945.1 Oscillospiraceae bacterium
GGTTTTGCCGACGCCCGGCGGGCCCACGAGGCAGAGGATCTGTCCCTTGAGTTCCGGAGCCAGCTGGCGCGCGGCGATGAATTCCAGAATGCGTTCCTTGACCTTTTCGAGCCCGAAGTGGTCGCGGTCGAGAATCTTCTGCGCCGCGGCCACGTCCACGCGCTCTTTCGTCCGCTTGTGCCACGGAAGTTCGAGGCAGACGTCGAGATAGTTGCGGATCACCGCGCCCTCGGCGGAACCGAAGGGCTGCTTGCTCAGGCGACTTACTTCCTTGAGAAGTTTTTCTTCCACTTCCTGCGGCAGCTTCGCTTTTTTGATGCGGTCCCTGTACTCGTCGATCTCGCCCACGTCGTCGCTCTCGCCGAGCTCCTCGCGGATGACGCGCATCTGCTCGCGCAGAATGTGCTCCTTCTGGCCGCGGCCGAGGCTCTGCCGCACTTTCTCCTGCATGTCGTGTTCGAGCTCCAGGATCCCGATCTCCCGCAGCAGGGCCTGGGTGACGCGTTCCAGCCGGCGGACGGGACGCAGTTCCTCCAGGATGCTCTGCTTCTCGTCGGCGCGCATCGTGGCGTTCTGCGCGATGCCGTCGGCGATATAGCCGGGATCGCGGCTGTTCATGATCCGGAGCTGCACGTCCTGCGTCAGCTTCGGCGCCAGTTCCAGATAGCGCTCGAAGACTTCCGTGTTGCGGCGGATGATGGCCTCCACGCGCTTGGTCATCCGAACAGATTCCGCGGGGATGGGCTCCACGTCGCAGCGGAGGTAACCCTCCGCACGGTTTAGGTCGTGGACGCGCCCGCGGGAAACGCCCTCCACCATCACGCGGACGGTGTCGCCCGGCAGGCGGAGGATCTGGGTAACTTTGGAAATGGTACCGATCTCATAGAGGTCGGAAAGTTCGGGACGCTCGGTCATCAGTTCCCTCTGGGTGATGAGAAAAATACTCCGGTCGGCGCTCATGGCTTCGTTGAGCGCCTTGATGCTCAGAGCCCGGCCGACGTCGAAATAGAGCGTCATGCTCGGGAATATGGTCAGCCCGCGCAGGGGCAAAACCGGCATGCTGAGAAACGTTGTCTCGCTCATGTCACAGGCTCCTTTCCTGTTAAATTGCAAACGGGCGGGATGAATCACGGCTCCGGAAGGAGCCTTTTCACACCCGCCCGTTTTTTCTGCGACCATACTTCTCCCCTGCCCCGGGTCCCCCGGGGACGGGAGAAATGAACACACATCCCGACGCGGCCGCCTTATGTTGCGGCCGGCGTGCCCGGGAAGCTCCGCGCCTTACGACGCCGTCCTGTCGTCGAGCATGGAAGAGCTGTCCCGCAGGATCGTCGGCTCACTCCCGTTTTCCACGCAGGCGCGCGTGATGCGCACCTCGCGGATGCTCGGATCGGAGGGGACGTCGTACATCAGCTTTGTCATCACCTTTTCGAGCGTCGAACGCAGGCCGCGCGCGCCGATGCCTCTGGCGAGCGCCTCGTCCGCGATGGCCGCGAGCGAGCCCTCGTCAAAGACGAGCTTCACGTTGTCATAGGAGAGAAGCTTCTCGTACTGCTTGACAAGCGCATTTTTCGGCTCGGTCAGGATCTGGATGAGCTGTTCCCGGTTGAGCTGGCTGAGCGGTGTGATGACCGGCAGTCGGCCGACCAGCTCCGGTATGATGCCGAATTTCAGAAGATCATGGGGCTGGACCTGCTTGAGAATGGCGCCGATATCCTTCTCCTTCTTGCTCTCGACCATACCGCCGAAGCCGATGGTCTTGCGGTCGAGACGCTTCTCAATGATCTTTTCGATGCCGTCGAAGGCGCCGCCGCAGATGAAGAGGATGTTCTTCGTGTTGATCTGGATAAATTCCTGGTGCGGATGCTTTCTTCCGCCCTGCGGCGGGACATTGGCGACGGTGCCCTCCAGGATCTTGAGCAGCGCCTGCTGCACGCCCTCGCCGGACACGTCGCGCGTGATGGAGGTATTTTCGCTCTTACGGGCGATTTTATCCATTTCGTCGATATAGATGATGCCGCGTTCGGCGAGTTCCACGTCGAAATCGGCGGCCTGCAGGAGCCGAAGAAGGATGTTCTCCACATCGTCGCCCACGTAGCCGGCCTCGGTGAGGGTCGTGGCGTCGGCGATGGCGAACGGCACCTGGATCAGTTTGGCGAGCGTCTGGGCAAAGAGCGTTTTGCCGCTGCCGGTGGGGCCGATGAGCAGCACGTTGCTCTTCTGGATTTCGACGTCCTCCTCCTGGAGGAAGA
>DAOPLW010000280.1:0-2232 GCA_035391945.1 Oscillospiraceae bacterium
GCGGCGGGGAGAGGAATACCACCCGGGCGTGCGCTACGAAGCGTCCGCGGCGGCCCCGGTCTACACCGTCTCGGCCCGACAGGCGGAACAGCTCTCGCCGGAGCTTCTGGGCCTCCGGCCCGCCCTCGTCTATCTGGCGCTGGACGAAGCCGCGAGCCACCCCGCGCTCGTCTCGGACATCCTCGCCCGGGGCATCCCTTTCGCGCCGATGCTCCCGCGCATCGTCTCGGACGCCGAGTGGGAGGACGTCGGGGGCCAGCTCAACGCGCTCTGGGACCTCGGCGTGCGCGAGGCGCTTTGCGGCAACCTCGGGCAGTTTCTGCCGCTGCGCGCGCGCGGCTTTGCGCTGCGGGGCGACTTCGGTCTGAACGTCTTCAATTCCCAGACGCTCAAGGAACTGCGCCGGCTGGGGCTCCAATCCGCGTGCCTCTCCTTCGAACTCGGCGTCGCGCAGCTGCGCGACCTCTCCAAGAGCCTGGACACGGAGCTGCCGGTCTACGGACGGCTGCCCCTTATGCTCACCGAGAACTGCGTCATCAAAAACCGCTTCGGCCGCTGCGCCTGCACGGGGACCAACCAGCTCATTGACCGCACGGGGGCGCTTTTCCCCGTGGTCCGGGAGTACGGCTGCCGGAACCTGATCCTCAACTCAAAGAAGCTCTTCCTCGCCGACCGGATGCGCGAGTTTTCCCGCCTGGGCCTCTGGGGCGCGCGGCTGATGTTCACGACCGAGAACCCGCGCGAGTGCGCCGCCGCGCTGCAGCGCTACATGGGGCAGGGCGTCTTCGAGCCCGGGGACTACACGCGCGGCCTCTACTTCCGCACGGTGGAGTAAATTTCCCGGGCGGCGCGCACCGCGGCAGGGGGACGTTTCGGGCCACGTTCCGTCCGGCGAAGCGCCGTCCGCGCCCTTTTTTGTATCGCGCACGCCGCGCCGGACCGCGCGGTGTGCCTCCACGGCGCTTGCTTTTCCCGTTTTTCGCCCGCATGGGGCGGGGGAGGGCGGCCGTTCCGCCAAAAACGCCCGAATTTTTCACGGAGGACTGCTACAATGGACCTGAAAATCAAAAAACTTTCGCCGGACGCCGTCATTCCCGCCGCCGCCACCGCGGGCGCGGCGGGACTCGACCTGTGCGCCTGCATCGACCGCCCGCTGCGGCTTACCTCCATCCTCGGGAAGAGCGGAAACGCCGATACGGGCGAACTCATCCCGACCGGCATCGCGGTGGAGATCCCCGATGGCTATGTCGGCCTCGTCTTCGCGCGCAGCGGGCTGGCGATCCGGCAGGGCGTCGCGCTCTCCAACGGCGTGGGCGTTATCGACAGCGACTACCGCGGCGAAATCAAGGTCGGCCTCCTCAACCACTCCAATCAAATCCGGGAGATCTGCCCCGGCGACCGCATCGCGCAGCTCGTGATCGTGCCCGTGTGCCGCGTGACCCCGGTGGTCGTCTCCGAGCTCCAGGACACCGCGCGCGGCGCGGGCGGCTTCGGCTCCACGGGCATGGGCGCCCGCTAGCACCGTTTTTGCCCGCGCGGGACAGGCCCCTCGCGGCGCCGTTCCGGTCCGCTCGGCACCGGTTTGCCGCGCCCCGGCATCTCCGGCCTCTTGGTCCCGAACCAAGCGCGGCGCGCCTCTCCGCACCGCCGGCCGGACGCGCCGGCCATTTCGAAACTATTTCCTGAAAGGACGGATCGTACCTTGCTGATTCTTTCCTCCGGCTCCCCGCGCAGGCGGGAGCTTCTCCGCCGCATGGGCTTTTCGGACTTCCGCGTGGCACCCTCCGATGCGGACGAGCATGTGGACGGCGACGTGGCGCCGGAAGCGCTCGTCCTCACTCTCTCGCACCGCAAGGCCGCGGCGGCCGCGGCCGGGCCCGGGGACGTGGTCGTCGCGGCGGACACGGTGGTCGCCCTCGGCGGGGCCATCCTCGGTAAACCCAAAAACGCCGGGGACGCCGCCTCGATGCTCCGCGCCCTGGCCGGCCGCACCCACACG
This sequence comes from Oscillospiraceae bacterium, assembly GCA_035391945.1. Lineage (GTDB taxonomy): Bacteria > Bacillota > Clostridia > Oscillospirales > Oscillospiraceae > DAOPLW01. Next base: position 2,000 of record DAOPLW010000280.1, read on the forward strand.
GTCTACACGGGGGTCTGCGTCCGGAAAGACGGCCGATACCTCTCCCACGTGGAGGCGACCGAGGTCGACTTCCGGCCGATGACCGAGGCGGAGATCCTCGCCTACGTCGCCTCCGGCGAGCCGATGGACAAGGCGGGAGCCTACGGCGTGCAGGGGCTCGGCTGCCGCTTTGTCTCCGGCATCCGGGGCGATTTCTATAACGTCATGGGTCTGCCCGTCTGCGCGCTGGGTCT
>DAOPLW010000281.1:0-2230 GCA_035391945.1 Oscillospiraceae bacterium
AGCGCGTATTTCACGCGCATGCCGGCCGAGAGCTCGCTGGGCGTCTTATTTTCGTCGAGCGCAAAGCGCTCCCGATACCGCCGGTACGCCTCCTCGTCCCACGCGGGATAAAAGCGCCGCGTAACCTCGGAAATGGTCCGGAGCTTCTTTTTCGGGTAATAATCGATGCCGCCGGAGGCAAATCCGACTCTCTGCTTGATCTCCCGTTCGTTCCCGGCGAACGGTTTTCCAAAAAAGAGGATTTCGCCGCCGTCCGGATGGACGAAATTCAGAAGCGATTTGAGCGTCGTCGTCTTTCCTGCGCCGTTCCGCCCGATAAAGCCCATGATCGTGCCCTTCCAGAGCGAAAACCCGACGTTTTCCAACGCAAACCCCTCGTACCGTTTGTACAGATTCCTGACCGTGAGAACATCCATTCCGGCCTCTCCTCCTCTGGACTTTTCCGGTTTTCTTCGCCGCTTAATAGTATAACTTGTATAACTAGTATAATTATAGCACCGTGAGTGCCCCCTGTCAAGCGCATCCGGGCAGCGGGCGCCGCGCGCCGCCGCAAGGTTCGTGCCGGTTCGGCACGTGCGGCGCTTTCCGAGCGCCGCGCCGCTGCCGCGCGACAATTTTTAAGAAGAGGCGGAACCTCCGCCTCTTCCTTTTCGCTTCGCCGCCCGGCCGGATGCGCGGCCGTTCGGTTTCCGTCGGCGTACCGACCTTATTCCTTCCCTTTTACCCGCATCGTCCCGGCCTCCGCCTCGGCGCTTTTCGCCGCGGGCAGAGGATAGATGGCGATTATATGCGTCGTCGGCAGGAAGGCGGGATCGTTGCCGGAAACGTCAGCCTGCACGACCATTCCGTATTCGTTTTTGTAAACCGGTCCCGTGCTCCACACGTGAGACTCAAAGTCGAATTCATAGTCTCCCGTCAGCGTCCCGACATAGTCGTGAATGGCCGTCACCTGGTTGGTGTCGCAGCCCGGCGGGAATGCGGGTTCCGAAAGATACGTGATGGCGGGGTTGTAGACCGCGCCGGTTTCAAACTGCAGCGCCGCGATGGCGCTCAGCGGGATGGCGATATATTCCCCGGCATTGTCCAGGATAAAGAGGCCGCCGTAGGTCCCCTCCGCGGACTGGTAGAGCTGATACGGCAATCCGGTGAAGACCCACGGATCAAACCCGCTCAGAAACACATATAAGGTCGTCGCGGGATAGAGAACGATCAGCTGCTCAAGCAGATGCGCAAGCTGGGCGTAGACAAAGCACGTGGCCGTGTTGTTCATGCTGCCGGCCGGTCCCGAAGGGCCCGGAGGCCCCGGAGGGCCGACGGGGCCGCGGGTGCAGACCGGGTAAGGCGGGAACGGCGGATAAGGCGGATGGGGAAAGCCGGGATCACCCGGCGGGTTTGGATTGGGAGCCATATTATTACCTCCAGATTATTGCGCAGGCGCAGTCTATTCTATGCGCGAAAGGCATCCGGAGCGCCCCGCGGGGCGCTCCGGCCCGCCTGCGGAAAGAGGAATTCCGGCAAACGGAGCGCACTGCGGCAGACGGCGCGTTCTCCCCCGCCGTCCGGCCCGGCGCTGGGCCGGCATGACTCCGCGCGCGTCCGCGGAAGAGCGGACATGCAAACAGGAGGCAAGACGAAACTTGCCTCCTGTCCGGAGTGCGGGACGGAATTACGGGCAATCGGGGTCCACGCAGACATACTCGGGCGTACCGACAATTTCGATATCTTGGTCGATTCCCAGTTTGTCGATGATGTCTTCGTACAGGCTGATGTCGACCATCGTCGTCCAGATGCTCGTGGTATTGCCGGCGTTTGTAAAGACCTGGAACTGATCGAGCACATCCACTTCGTAATTCAGATTACGAAGCAGAATGTAGGACTGGAGCGTGGGATCGTTCAGCTCGCACTTTCTCAGGATCGCGCTGAAGCTGGTCAGCGGGATGTTGACCACATATTCGAAATTGGTGTATTCATTGACGTCCGTGGACTTGATGACCAGCGTCTCATACGGCTGCACCACGTTCTGGTGCTGGATGACGGGGGCACCCGCCGCGTCGATCACAGTCGACTCCACGAAGGCCTTGGTAATCGTGGGATCATACTGCAGCCTGCTCGAAAGGTTCTGGGGCAGCCTCATCACGTCGAACGTATTGTCTTCATACTCGACGATCAGGACCAGCTCGTAATCGATGATCACCTTTGATTTTTGCGTACACAGTATGGTGTTCTTGGG
>DAOPLW010000282.1:0-2216 GCA_035391945.1 Oscillospiraceae bacterium
GCGGCGGCCTTCTGCTGCAGAGCCTGCAGGCGGCCGGCATTCCGTTTTTGCAATAAAAGAGACGCCGCAGCGCGGCGTCTCTTTATTCATCGTGGTCGGACGTCGCTCCGGTCCCGCAGCCAGCTCGGCAGAGCCCGGGTCTTGACGCTGGACACCAGCCCCATGGCGGCGAAGAGCGTGACGATCGACGAGCCCCCGTAGCTGAAGAAGGGGAGCGTGAGCCCAATGACCGGCGCGACATAGAGGCACATGCCGATGTTGAGCGCGGTCTGCGCGAAGAGCATGCCGGCAAAACCCATGCAGATGAGGGCGGAGGTCGTACTGCGCGCGGAGAGGCCCACATAGACGCAGCGCAGGATGATGGCGCCGAGAAGCAGCAGGATCAGCACGCAGCCGATCATGCCGAACTCCTCGCCCGCCACGGCGAAAATGAGGTCGGTGTGGCGCGCAGGCAGGGAACCGGAGTAGGGGCTCTGTGTCTGGATGCCCTGCAGGAACCCCTGGCCCGTGAGCTGCCCGGAACCGATGGCGAGGATGCTGCGCTCCTGCTGCCAGCCGATGTCCAGAGGGTCGATGCTGTGATCGAACAGGATCAGGAGGCGTTCCTTCCAGTAGTCCTTGATGAGGTCCGTCCGGGTCCAGAGAAACCATGCCGCGGCGCCCGCGGCGCCGGCACCCAGCGCAAACCAGCGCAGCTTGACGCCGCCGGCGTAGAGCATGACGATAAAAATAAGGAGATAAACCACCGCCATGCCCGCGTCGCCGGAGGCGAACATGATGAGTCCGCACATCAGGGCCAGATGGCCGGCCAGAAGCGCAACCGAGCCGAAGCGGCTCAGGCCGCGCTGCCGCTGTATGGAAATCTGCCGGGCGAGGAGAATGACGAAAGTAATCTTCACGACCTCCGCCGGCTGGATGCCGATGGGAAACCACGAGAAGCGCAGCCAGCTTTTGTTGCCCGTGCCGGCGTCCACGCCGAAGAAATAGAGCGACGCGATGAAAAGGACGTTGAAGGCCAGGAGCCAGCGCCAGACCTTCTCGGTCAGAAGCTCGATGTCGACCGTCGAGCAGAAGACATAGAGCGCGATGCCGAGCACGAGCGCGACACCCTGCACCAGGAGGAAACGGGAGCTGCCGCGGTAGTTCGAGGCGCTCGCGATGAGGACCATTCCCCCCAGGGTGGCGACGCAGCAGAGCGTCAGAAGCAGCATGTCCGCCTGGCGCACGTAGCGCCGGATGCCTTCCGCCATACCGGCACGCCCCCTTCCCCGAAAAGTTGCTTCCATTGTAGCACCGTTCCCGCTTTTCGTAAACAATCTCTTTGCAGACGGCCGGCTTTGTGGTACAATAGCCGCGCTGCGGCTGTGCCGCCGCGTTTCATGGCGCGGTTCGTTCCTTCTGTTCCATTGACAGGACCGCTATGGTGCCGCGTATTTGCCATACACGGCGTTTACGGCGCAGGAACCGCCGCAGACCACAGCCAGAAGGCCGCCCTTTCCGGCCGTCTGCCTGTTGCGCGGCGCTGCGGGAACTGGAAGTAATTGCTATTTTTATACCGGGGAGGGAAGCGAGCGGTGATTGTTGTTTCGGACAGCGAGCGGGAGACCGAGGCGCTCGGCGCGCGCCTGGCCGGCGTTCTTCGCGCGGGCGACGTCGTCGCGCTGCGCGGCGGGCTCGGCATGGGAAAAACCGCCTTCATCCGCGGCATCGCCCGAGGGTTCGGCATCCCGGACCGGGTCACCAGCCCCACCTTCACCATCGTCAACGAATACGAGGGGCGGCTGCCGCTCTTCCATTTCGATCTCTACCGCCTCTCCGGCGCGGACGAGCTCTTCAGCATCGGCTGGGAGGATTATCTCGGGCGCGGCGGCGTCTGTGCGGTGGAGTGGAGCGAGCAGGCGGACGGGGCGCTGGAGGCCGACGTCGTCGTCTCCATCCGGCGCGGGGAGACGGACTTACAGCGCGTCATCGAAATTACGGGAAGGGAAGTGCCGTCTCAATGAAAATTCTGGGCTTCGAGTGCTCGGCGAGGGCCGCGTCCGTGGCGGTCATGGAAGACGAAATCCTTGTGGCGCAGAGCTTTCAGAACAACGGACAGACCCACAGCAGGACGCTCCTTCCCATGCTGGAGTCGCTCCTCAAAAACGCGGCGCTCACGCTCTCCGACATGGATGGGCTGGCCGTGGCCGCCGGTCCCGGCTCCTTTACGGGGCTGC
>DAOPLW010000283.1:0-2213 GCA_035391945.1 Oscillospiraceae bacterium
AGACCGGGTGCCGCGGCCGGGTGAAACGCACGACGGTCTCCAGGAAGAGCCGCGCGCCGTCCTGCACGTACTGCCCGAGCGAGTGGAGGTCGGTGGTAAAGAGCGCGGAGGCGGGGAAGAGCCCGCGGTGTCCCTTGCCCTCGCTCTCGCCGAAGAGTTGCTTCCACCATTCGGCGGTCATCTGGAAGGAGGGTTCGTAGCAGGTGAGAAGCTCGACGGACTTGCCGGCTTCATATAGGGCGTTTCGCGCCGCAACATATTGCCACACGGGGTTTTCCTCGCTCTTTTCGGCGTAGCGCGCCTGCGCTTCCGCCGCGCCCCGAAGCACCCGGTCCACGTCGATGCCCGCCGCGGCCATCGGCAAAAGACCCACCGCGGTGAGAACCGAGTAGCGCCCGCCGATGTCATCCGGGACGACGAAGGTCTCCCAGCCCTCGCTTTTGGCGAGGGCCTTGAGCGCGCCGCGCGCGCGGTCGGTCGTGGCGTAGATGCGCGAGCGCGCCGCGTCGCCGTATTTCTCGCGGAGCTTCGCGCGCAGGATGCGGAAAGCGACGGCCGGCTCGGTCGTCGTGCCGGATTTTGAGATGACGTTCACCGAGAAGTCGCGGTCGCCGAGAATGGCGAGAAGCGCCGCCAGGTCGTCGCCGGAGAGGCTGTTGCCGGTGAAATAGACCTCCGGCCCGCCGTTTCGGAGCGCGTTGTGGTACGGAGAGAGGACGAAGTCCAGCGCGGCGCGCGCGCCGAGATAGGACCCCCCGATGCCGACCACGAAGAGGACTTCCGACGTGCGCCGGATTTTTTCCGCGGCGGCCTTGATGCGGGATAATTCCGCGCGGTCGCAGTTGGTCGGCAGGCGCAGCCAGCCGGTGAATTCCGCACCGGCGCCGGCGCCGCTCTCCAGCGTCTCGTGCGCGGCCGCCACGCGCGGATAGAGCGCGGAGAGGGCGGAAGCGGGGAGAAACGGAGCGGTTTGGGAGAGGTCGACTCGAATCATGGCAAACACTCCTTATAGAGCACAGACGTGCCTTTCGGCACGTCTGCGGCGTTTATGGATTGAGCACGGGGAGAACCTTGTCGTAGATCATCGCGTGGATCTCCTCCACGGAGCGCATCGCGCCGTCCCGGGTGCAGGGGATACGCACCCAGCCGTACTTCGAAGCGACCATGCGCGCCGCCTCATAGCAGCGCGCGAGGTATGCGTCGTCGCGCTCATGGATGTCCTTCTCGTCTCCGCCGGTGATCTTGTTGCGGCGGTGGGCCATGAGCGCGTGGGCCTGCTCCGGCGGCACGTCGAGGAAAAAGACCATGTCCGGCACGGGAAGGGCGAAAAGGCCGAATTCGAAGTTCCACAGCCAGTCGAGAAAGGCGCTCTGCGCCTCGGCGCCCTCGATCTTTGCCGTCATGTGGACCATGTTGGAGGTGGTGTACCGGTCGCAGAGGATGATGCCGCCGCCCTCGTAAAAATCGCCCCACTGGGTCCTGTAGGCGGCGTAGCGGTCCACGGCGAAAAAGGTGGACGAGACATAGGGACTCACGTCCTCCGGGCGCGTGCCGAACGCGCCGCCAAGGTACATCTTGACCAGCGCGGACGCGGGGCTGTCGTAATTGGGAAAAGTGACCTGCCGGACAGGGCGGCCCTCCGCGGAAAGACGGGCGAAGAGGAGCTCCGTCTGCGTTTTCTTGCCCGAGGCGTCGCCGCCCGAGTCGATGACGATGAGCTTTCCTCTCATGGACCGTTGTCCGCCTCCACGTCGTACGGGACGTTGGCGCGCTTGTCCGGCGCGGCGGCGCCGCTCTCCTGCGCGGAGACGGCGCGGAACTTCGCGCGCTGACGCTTGATCTCGTCGTAGGCGGCCGCCACGGCCTCCTCCGTGCGGCGCAGCGTGTCCTCGCAGTAGTCGTTGGCGGTGCGGCGCAGCTCGCGCGTGCGCTCCTCGGCGCGGCCGATGAGTTCGTTCGCCTTCTGCCGCGCGGTCGCGAGCGTCGTATCCTGCGCGACGAGCTGCTTGGCCTGCTCCTCCGCCTGCCGGCGGAGCTGCTCGCCCTCGCGCTTGGCCGCGGCGATGTACTCCGTGCGGGCACCGAGCAGCTTCTTCGCCTCGGCAAGCTCCATCGGGTACTGCGCGCGGATCTCGTCGAGGAGATCGAGCGCCTTGTCCCGTTCGAGGATGCACTTGTCGGGCCCCAGCGGCATTCCCCGGGCGTCTTCAATC
>DAOPLW010000284.1:0-2205 GCA_035391945.1 Oscillospiraceae bacterium
CCTCGGCGATAAGGATCTGCGCGCGCACGAGATCGATCCCGGTGATCATCTCGGTGACGGTGTGCTCGACCTGGATGCGGGGGTTCATCTCGATGAAATAGTGGCCGCCGTTCCTGTCCACGAGGAATTCCACCGTGCCGGCGTTGATATAGCCCACGGCCTTGGCGATCTTCACCGCGTCCGTGTAGAGCTCCTTGCGGACCTCCTGGGGGACGGAGAACGCCGGGGTAAATTCGACGACCTTCTGGTAGCGGCGCTGGAGCGAGCAGTCGCGCTCGTAGAGGTGGAAGACGTGGCCGTGCTCGTCGGCGAGGATCTGCACCTCGACGTGCTTGGGCTCCACAAGGAACTTCTCCATGAAGATGTCGGCGTTGCCGAAGGCCTTGAGCGCCTCGCTCTTGACGAGGTCGAACGCGGGGGCGACCTCCTCCACGCTCTCGCAGCGGCGCATACCGCGCCCGCCGCCGCCGGCCGCGGCCTTGAGGATGACCGGGAAGCCGAAGCTCACGGCCAGCTTTTCGGCCTCTTCGCGGTCGCGGATGGGTTCGGACGTGCCGGGGATGGTCGGAACGCCGCAGGAGATGGCCAGGCGCTTGGCGGAAAGCTTGTCGCCCATGGTGTCCAGGATGCGGGAGGTGGGACCGATGAATTTGATGCCGTTGGCCTCGCAGGCGCGCGCGAAGTCGCCGTTCTCGGCGAGAAAGCCGTAGCCCGGGTGGATGGCGTCCGCACCCCGGCGTTTGGCCAGATCGATGATGAGATCGATATCGAGATAGGCGCCCAGCGGGCTCTTGTTCTCGCCGATGAGATAACTCTCGTCCGCAGCGGTGCGGAAGAGGCTGTACGTGTCCTCCTTGGAATACATGGCGATGGTCTGCAGGCCAAGGTCATGGCAGGCACGGAAGACGCGCATGGCGATCTCTCCGCGGTTTGCTACCAGGACCTTCCGAAACTGCTTGGTTTCCAAAGTAAATTGACCTCCTTACGTTTGGGTGGCTGCCGTTGCGCAAATTCTTTTTAAGATTCCCGTTACATTTCCGTTAAAATTTCGTCTATATTATAGCGCCAAAAATGCAGGGTCGCAATGAATTTCCGTCATTTTTGGTATTTTGAGAGGGTATGACAGTCCCCGCCCCGTTTCCTGCCTTTCCCTTGTGAGAATTGACGGTCTGCCGAAATTCCTTTGCTTTTTCCCGTGCCGTATAGTAAAATAAAGGGACAAAACCGGCGCGGGAGGTGATGGCATGTCGGCGCTGGAAACGCCCGTTTCCGCGCTGCGCGGCGTGGGCCCGGCGCGGGCAAAATCGTTTGCGCGGCTGGGGCTTATTACGCTTCGCGACCTCGTCGGCTATTTCCCCCGTACTTACGAGGACCGCTCCCGCATCTATGCCGTTTCCGACGCGCCCGTGGGCGAGAACGCGGCCATCCGGGCCGCGGTGGCCTCTCCCGTGCGCACGGCGCATATCCGCAAGGGCCTCGACATCTCCAAGGTGACCGTCGCCGACGGGACGAGTCTGTGCGAATTGGTCTTTTTTAACCAGAGCTACGTTCGCAGCAGCCTGAAAGAGGGGGAGGAGTACCTCTTTTTCGGCAAGGTGGAGGGGAACCTTCTCCGGCGCTCGATGCAGAATCCCGTCTTCCAGCGCGCGGACGCGCCGCCCGGCGCCGTAGGACGCATCAGCCCCGTGTACCCCCTCACGCAGGGCCTGACGAACCCCCTTGTGACCCGCGCGGTCACCGAGGCGCTTGCCGCCTCGGCGGACGATCTGCCCGAACCGCTCCCGCAGGATCTCCGGCAGACGCATGCGCTCTGCCACGCGCGCTTTGCCTATGAGAACATCCATTTCCCCACCTCCTTCGAGGCCCTGGAGACGGCCCGGCGGCGTCTCGTCTTCGAGGAGCTCTTCACCCTCTCGGCGGGCCTTTCCCTGCTGCGGCTGCGGCGCGAGGTCGCGCTGCGCCCGGCGCTCCCGGCGGTGGACATGGCCCCGTTTTACGCCGCGCTCCCTTTCCCGCTGACAAACGCCCAGGAGCGCGTCGTTGGGGAGGCGCTCTCCGATATGACGAAGACGCGGCCCATGAACCGCCTGGTGCAGGGCGACGTCGGCTCCGGCAAGACCACGGTCGCCGCCGCCTGTGCGTACTTCATGGCGCAAAACGGACGGCAGACCGCGCTCATGGCCCCGACCGAGCTTCTCGCGGAGC
>DAOPLW010000285.1:0-2201 GCA_035391945.1 Oscillospiraceae bacterium
CCGGCTGTCGCGGAACGTCAGGTTCCGGTTGAGGAGATAGCTGTTCACGAGGCCCGCCGTGTAGCCCACCGTCTGGGCGAGCCAGAGGATCGCCGTGAAGCGGTAGAGGATCGAATAGACGCCCCAGTCCACGAGCGTGTTGCCGCACCCGATGATGCCGAAGAGGACCATCGGGCGGTACTTGTTAAAAAGCTCTTTCAAGGAAGCACCTTCTTTATTCAGTCAAAGCGCGCGCGATAGGCGCACCGGCGGCAGAGCGGCTCGGCGGCCACGCGGCGCGAGAACCCGTCGTAGAGCGCGCGGGCGCGCGGCGCGGCGAGGATTTCGGCAAGCGGCGACGCGAGGAGGTTTCCCAGCGCGATGTCCCCCTCATGGTCCAGGCAGCAGGGCACGACCGTCCCGTCCGAGAGGACCGCGATCTGGTCGCGCAGGCCCATGCAGAACCCCCGCTCCCCCAGGTCCTCCGCCCGGAGGTCCGGCCACCGGAAGCGCCGGGCGACTTCGGCGTAGACATGATCGGCAAGTCTGACCTTTCCGTCCGCCGCGAGCAGCGGCGCGAGCGGCGGCGTCCGGAAGCGCGCGGCGATACGCGCCAGAATCTCGCCGTTTTGCGCGTTGAGGCCCGCGTCGTCGCCGTCCAGATTCCAGAGACGCAGGATCACGAGCGTCCCCGTCCGGGCGGCTCTTTCGGCGAAATCCAGTACGCCCTCCAGATAGCCGGAGACGTCCGCCCCGCCGTTCCCCTCGAAGCTGTGGAGCGAGACGTTCACCTTGTAGATGCCGGAAAGCAGTTCCCCGCGCGCGGGGAGCAGGGTGCCGTTCGTCGTGACGGCCACGCGGAAGTCCCGGGCTTCCTTCAGGAGCGCCGCGAGGTCCGGATGGCCCAGCGGTTCCCCCATGACGTGGAGATGGAGCCAGTCCGTATAGGGGCGCAGTTCGTTTATGATATGGGAGAACTCCGGCGCCGTCATGCTCCGCGGCGCCCGGCGCGTGCCGGGGCAGAAGGCGCAGGCGAGGTTGCACCGGTTCGTGATTTCCACATAGGCTCTGCCGAATCGTTTTTTCACCCGACGTCCTCCAGAAGCTGCCGGAAGCCGCCGTTGCGGTAACTGGACGTACAGTAGAGGAAGAGCACGAGGTCCGGCTGCTCCGCGCGGACAAGCTCCAGGATCGAGCCCGAATAGTAGCGGGTGTCCACGATGATAAGCTCGTGGCAGCACAGGCTCAGAAACGGCGTCATGGCGCACGCGAAGCTGTCGCGCAGGAGGAAGATTTTCCCGCCGTCCGGATTCAGGTTGTTCGTGACGTACGTGACCGGATAATCCCCTCCGGCGTATAGGGTGTACGGATTGGCGGCGTAATAGTCCGTTTCCAGGAGCCGCTCGGGGAAGAGGATGCTCTCCCCCATCGGTCCCGCGCGGTCGATGCCCCAGGTCGGGCAGGAGAAAACGAAATCCGTGTCGAATTTCGGCTCGATGACGGTCAGGTCGTCCAGGCCCGCGTAGAGCGTCCCCACGCGCTTGCCCTGGCTGCCGAGGAAGCTGTCCTCATAAACGGTCTTTTCATAGCTCTCCCAGTCCGTCCAGGCGGAATCGACCGAAAAGCCGTAGTCCGGCAGCACGGCCGCGAGCTTGCAAAACGCCTGGAACGCGCCCTCGATGTTCCAGTGGTGGTCGGTCTTGAAAAAGTCGTTTTCATAGTCCTCCGCGGTCATGCCCTGGCGGAAGTCCAGGAAGGGAACGCCTTCCGTGAGCGCCATGAGGTCGCTTCCGGCCTCGTTGCCGTATTCGGCGAGACCGACCGGCAGAGCGTCGGAGCCGGGCGCGATCTTCTGCGGCGCGATCGTCACGAGGAGCGGCGTGCCGTCCGCCTCGAGCGCGGCGTGAAACTGCATGAGATAATCGGCCGACTCGCTCATGTCCGCACGCGCGGGAGTCATGGAGACGAACTGGAGCGCGCCGTCACGCAGCCGCGCCACCTGGTAGTCCTCGCGCACGTCGCGCACGAGTCTGCGCCCCGCCAGCCGCTGCACGCCGCCGTAGAGCTCGATGAAAAAGTGCGCGCGGTCCGCGCTCGTGTTCACCGCGCTCTCGGCCGCGGCGGTCGTAAGCTCGATCTTGTCGAGGACCGTCGGGTTTTCGGGCCGCGCCGCGCGGTACGAGGTCAGGATGCTCTCCTTCACTGCGGCGGCGTCCGCGAGA
>DAOPLW010000286.1:0-2200 GCA_035391945.1 Oscillospiraceae bacterium
CCAGGTATTTCATATCCTTAAACTCGCTGCGCCGCTCCAGGCACATCGGCATGATGTTCCCCACGAACTCCGGCGGGGTCAGAATCGAGGCCCGCACAAAGGGCTCGCGGGTCTCGGCGATGACGGACGGGTCGGGATAGTCATGGGGATTGTCCACGCGCACGGTCTTCCCATCGGTCTTCGTGATCTCGTAAATGACCGAAGGAAGCGTCGTCACAAGCTCGAGGTCGAATTCCCGCTCCAGGCGCTCCTGGACGATCTCCATGTGGAGCATGCCCAGAAATCCGCAGCGGAAACCGAACCCCAGCGCGACGGAGCTCTCCGGCTCGAAGGAGAGCGCGGCATCGTTGAGCTGGAGCTTCTCCAGCGCGTCGCGCAGGTCCGGATACTTCGAGCCGTCCTCTGTGTAGATGCCGCAGTAGACCATCGGCCGGGCGGGCCGGTAGCCGGGCAGCGGCGCGCCCGCGGGCCGCTCCGCGCCGGTGACGGTGTCGCCCACCTGCGTGTCCCGGACGTTCTTGATGCTGGCGGTGAAATACCCCACCTCGCCCGCTTCGAGAAAGGCGGCCGGCTCCATCCCGATGGGGCGCAGATACCCGGTCTCCACCACTTTATAGGCGGCGCCGGAGGCCATCATCTTTACATCCATACCGGCGCGCAGCGTCCCCTCGTGCAGGCGCACGAGGACGATGACGCCGCGGTAGCTGTCGTACTGGCTGTCGAAGATGAGCGCGCGCAGCGGCGCCGAGGCGTCGCCCGCCGGCGCGGGAATGCGCTCGACAACGCGCTCGAGCACCGCCTCGATGTTCTGCCCCAGCTTCGCGGAGATGCGCGGCGCGTCCAGCGCCGGAACCCCGATGATGTCCTCGATCTCGTGCGCGACCCGCTCCGGGTCGGCGGCCGGCAGGTCGATCTTGTTGATGACGGGCAGGATCTCAAGATCGTGCTCCATGGCAAGATAGGTGTTCGCGAGCGTCTGGGCTTCGACGCCCTGCGCCGCGTCCACCACCAGAAGCGCCCCCTCGCAGGCGGCGAGGGACCGCGAGACCTCGTAGCTGAAATCGACGTGGCCCGGCGTATCGATGAGGTTTAGGGCATACTTTTCCCCGTCCTGCGCCTGGTACTCCAGCCGCACGGCGCGGGCCTTGATGGTGATGCCATGCTCGCGCTCGAGGTCCATGTTGTCGAGGATCTGGTCCTCCATCTCCCGTTCCGGCACCGCGCCGCAGCGCTCGATGAGCCGGTCGGAGAGCGTGGACTTGCCGTGGTCGATGTGCGCGATGATGGAGAAATTACGGATGTGATCCTGTTTCATGCGCGGCACCCGCCTTTCCCGGTCAAGGCGCAAAGTGCCCTTCCATGATGTATATGCATCCGGGTCCCGAGAATGTTCTTCCGTTCCAAGTGCGCTTCCTCCTATTGCTGAAAGGACAGCAGCCGGCCGATGCGCTCTCCGGCGGCGTGGATGATCTGCATGAGAGACTGGTAGCCGCCCGGATAGCGCCCGTGCAGTTCCTCGGCACGCAGGGAGGGGAGGCTGCCGCCCTTTTCCGCGAAACTGCGCAGCGCGGCCGCGTAGCGGGCCTCGGCGAGGGCGATGTCGCCCTCCGGCGCACCGGTCAGAAAGGCCGCGGAAGAAACCGCGAAAAACTCCTCCGGATTGGCGGGGTCCGCGCGGTGCAGGTGCCGGAAGAGCTTATAGACGGCGGTCCCCAGATAGTCCGAAGCCGCCGTCACCGCCGCGCGGTCGTTCATCCGTCCGAGGAGGTCAAAGAGGACGCTTACGGCGTTGACGAGCAGTTTTCGCTGCATCGTCGCCATGACGCTGCCCTGCAGCGCGTGGTTCCGGTCCGCCGCGGCGTCCGAGAGCTCCTCGGCCGTAATCATGCCGCCGTCCCGGGAGAGGGTTCTGCCGAGCAAAAAGTCCGCCGAGACTTTGTAGTAGTCGCAGGCGCGCACCACGAAAGCCAGACCCGGTTCGCGGATGCCGTTCTCATAGTGGGACAGGAGCGCCTGCGAAATGCCGAGCGCCCCCGCCGTCTCCCGCTGGGAAACACCGCGCTCCTGCCGCAAAAGCGCCAGAGTCGCGGAGAATACGGATGCCATCGTTTGTCCTCCTCAGTTGTTTCGGGTATGCGCGCGGCGGCCCCTCGGGGCCCGTTCAGGCGGGCGCGGGACGCGCAGCGCTTCCCATTGGCTG
>DAOPLW010000287.1:0-2198 GCA_035391945.1 Oscillospiraceae bacterium
CACCCGCCGGCGGCGGGGCCTACGACCAATACGGCACGCCCCTGCCCCCCGAGAGCCTCGATGCCTGCCGGGCGGCCGACGCGGTGCTCCTCGGCGCGGTGGGCGGGCCCAGGTGGGACGCTGTGCCGCGGGACCTCCGTCCGGAGCGGGCGCTTCTGCGCATCCGCGCGGAGCTGGGCCTCTTCGCCAACCTGCGCCCGTCGCGCCTCTTCCCTGTCCTCGCCGCCGCGAGTCCCCTGCGCGCGGATATCGCCGCCGCCGGCGTGGACCTTCTGGTCGTGCGGGAGCTTACGGGCGGTATCTACTTCGGCGCGCACGGGACGGAGACGGAAAGCGGCCTTCGCCGCGCGCACGATGAGATGGCCTACGGCGAGCGCGAGGTCGAGCGCATCGCGCGCGCGGCCTTCACGGCCGCGCGGGGCCGCAGAAAAAAGGTAACGAGCGTCGACAAGGCCAACGTCCTCGATGTTTCCCGCCTCTGGCGCGAGGTCGTCGAAGCGGTCGCCCGCGACTATCCGGACGTCTCCCTCGGGCATATGTACGTGGACAACGCCGCCATGCAGCTCGTCCGCGCGCCGGGGCAGTTCGACGTCATTCTGACCGGTAACATGTTCGGCGACATCCTCTCCGACGAGGCGAGCGCGGTCGTCGGGTCCATCGGGGTCGCCGCCTCGGCCAGCCTGGGCGGAAAGGCGCTTCCCGCAGGCGGCGTCCAGGGGATGTACGAGCCCATCCACGGCACCGCGCCGGACATCGCCGGGAAGGACGTGGCCAATCCCGTCGGCGCGATCCTCTCCGCCGCGATGCTCCTGCGTCACTCGCTTCTCCTGGAGAAAGAGGCCGTCGCGGTGGAGCGGGCCGTCGCGGAGGTCCTCGCCTCCGGCCTGCGCACCGCGGACATCGCCGCACCCGGCGAAAAGCCGGTCGGCTGCCGCGCGCTGGGCTGGGCCGTCGCATCGCGCGTCCGCGCGGAGTAGCACTCGCGCCGCTGACCGGTATGATGATCTTGGACGGCCGTCGCATCGCGCGGACGCGCGATGCGACGCGGATGAATCGCCGCCGTCGTGCATTGCGCGCCCCGTCGCTTCGCGCGTTCGCGCGGCGCAGCGCGGGCCGCGGCCTGCGCGCCACCCGACGCCCGGCCCCGGGCCGGGCGTCGGAAAGAGGGCGAAGCGTGCCCCGCGGGACACCTTGACGCCGATGTACGGCGGTGCCGGAGACTTCCGTGCCGTCCGCGCATGATGGAGAAAGATACGAAGCCGGCGTACCGCTTGCGGTACGCCGGCTTCGTATGCTTCTGCACCTCCCCGGCAAGAGTACGGCTTTCCTCCCGCTCCAACAGACGGGAGAGCCGGCTTTTATACCTGCAAGGAAAATTCCTTTACAGCTGTTATTCGAGATTTACGCGGCACGCTGTGGTTTTCAGCAACAAGGCCCCGCGGGCAAAAAGTCCGCGCCGCATAGTACCTCTCCCTGCTCCGGGAGCCGGAAAAAGGGGCTTCGTAGGCGCAAGGGCTCCGGCACGGCGGATGAGCCGCCCCGCGCCTTCTAGACGCCCTTCTCTCCCAGTGCGCAGCGCAGCTTCGCGATCGCCTTGCCTTCGATCCGGCTGATGTACGAACGCGAGATGCCGCAGCGCGCGGCAATCTCCCGCTGCGTCTCCGGGGCGCGCTCGTCCAGCCCGTAGCGCGCGCACAGGATCTCCATTTCCCGCTCGGTGAGACAGCGCGCCATCTCCTCGCGCAGCGCACGGCAGCGTTCCTTGGTATTGAGATCCTCGAGCATCGTGTCGTCCACGGAGACCACGTCCATAAGGGAGAGGGCGTTGCCGTCCTTATCCACGTCGATGGTTTCCGACAGGGAGAGCTCCCCCGCGGTCCGCTTCTGCGCACGGAAGTACATGAGGATCTCGTTTTCGATGCAGCGCGCGGCGTAGGTGGCAAGGCGCGCCCCGCGGTCGTTCCGGTAGGTCGCGATGCCCTTGATGAGGCCGATGGTCCCGATGGAGATAAGGTCGTCCTGCTCGCCGCTCTGCGTATAATACTTCTTGACGATATGCGCCACCAGGCGCAGGTTGTGTTCGATGAGCCGGTTGCGCGCCTCGAGGTCTCCCTCTTCCGCCAGGGCGAGCAGGCGCCGCTCCTCCTCCGCCTTGAGTGGGCGCGGAAAGGACGCGCCGCCCGAGAGGCGAAGCGTGA
>DAOPLW010000288.1:0-2182 GCA_035391945.1 Oscillospiraceae bacterium
CGCTGTAGGTTTCGGCGGTCTTGGACTCCTCGACGGTGATCACGCCGTCGCGCGAGACCTTCTCCATCGCCTCGGCGATGAGCTTGCCGATCGTCTCGTCGCTCGAGGAAATGGCGCCCACGCGGGCGATGTCCTTCGAGCCGTCGACCTTCTTGGAACCGGACTTGATGGACGCGACCGCCGCGTCCACGGCCTTGGCGATGCCTTTGCGCATGACCATCGGGTTCGCGCCGGCGGCGAGGTTCCGCAGGCCCTCGCGCACGATCGCCTGCGCCAGCAGCGTCGCGGTGGTGGTGCCGTCGCCGGCGACGTCGTTGGTCTTCGTGGCGACTTCCTTCACGAGCTGCGCGCCCATGTTCTCAAACGGGTCGTCCAGCTCGATCTCCTTGGCGATGGTCACGCCGTCGTTCGTGATGAGGGGTGCGCCGAACTTCTTGTCCAAAACGGCGTTGCGGCCCTTCGGACCGAGGGTGATCTTCACGGTATCGGCGAGCTGATTGACGCCCCGCTCCAGCGCGCGGCGGGCCTCCTCGCCGTAAATGATCTGCTTAGCCATAAATCGTTTCCTCCTTACTTACGCTTACTCTACGACTGCGAGAATGTCGGACTGGCGGACGATAGTCAGTTCCTCGCCGTCCAGCTTGACTTCGGTGCCGGCATACTTGCTCATGATGACCCTGTCGCCTTTCCTGACGGTCATCTTGACCTCCTTGCCGTCCACCAGACCGCCGGGGCCGACCTCGACGACCTCCGCCACGGACGGCTTTTCCTTCGCCGCGCCGGTGAGGATGATGCCGCTCTTGGTGGTCTCCTCAGCCTCGACCATCTTGAGGATAACTCTGTCTGCCAGGGGTTTGAGTTTCATAATCAATGTACCTCCTTTTGTATTTCGCCTGTCGTCAGGTGTATTCATAATCCAAGCGGATTAGCACTCACTTTGCTGGAGTGCTAATCCGTCTATTATGTTAGTGTACCAGCGGCAAGAATTCAAGGGCTATTTTACTCCAAATATTCTATTCTATTCCGAAATTCTGGAATCATTCAAATTTGCGCGGCTGGTTCTTCGGTTTGCTCCGTATTTCTCCACGTTGCGCCTTTCGGATAAAAGAAACGGAACTTTTTTTCCGAAAGACGAATGCAGACCTCGGTGGCGTCCAGCCGTTCGCCGTCCACATTGACCATGCTGGGGCGGTCGCAGACGACGCGCAGGGAGCGGCCGGAGCGGCAGGTGATGAACTGCGGATACCGCTCCGCCTCGCCGCTTGCGTAGTGACCCACGACCGAGGCAATGGTGAAGAGCGAGACCTCTTTGACGAGAACGAACTCCAGAATGCCGTCGTCGGGCATGGCGCGGGGGGAGACGTAGAAGCCGCTGCCGTAATAACGGCCGTTGCAGGCGGCTATCAGCGTATATTCGCCGGAAAGATCCTCCCCGTCGAGCGTGATGCGGTAGGGGCGGTGGGTGCCCTGGAGGAGATTTTTCAGAAGCGAGAGCCGGTAGGCGGCCGGTCCGGAGACGAAAGGCAGCTTTTTGAAATCGGCCATCCCGATGCCGATGCGCGCGTCGAACCCGACGGAACACAGGCTGCAGGCGAGCCGGCCGTTGCAGTCGATGAGATCGAGCATGGCCTCGTCCGCGTCCAGAAGCTCTCCCAGATAGAAGAAGCGCGCGGCGCCGGCGCCAAAAATTTTTATGAAGTCGTTGCCGGAGCCGCAGGGGAAATGGGTCACTGCGGCGTTGGGATATCCGGCCGCGCCGCAGATCACCTCGTTGAGCGTGCCGTCCCCGCCGCAGGCGTAAATGCGCACCTCCCCGCCGAGAGCGGCTTCCTGTTCGGCGATGCGCGTGGCATCGCCGGGCGCTTTGGTGAAAACGCAGGCGAAATCCAGCCCGCGCGGCTCCATCACGGCGGCGACATGCGCGGGGATGCCGTCGTTTTTGCCCTTGCCCGCCACGGGGTTGATGATAAAGAGATGCTTCATCCCACATCCGTCCTTCATGTCCTTGTGTTTTGCGGGGAAAGCTATTCCGGAGGCGGAGGGGCGTCACGTTTTCCCATACTGATAGAGGTCGCACTTGATCATGCCGTTATACAGCTTCCGTTTTTTGTCCGCGGTTCTGCCGAAGGAGCGCTCGAATTCGGTATGGGACGAGAGCACCGAGACGCGCCAGCCGGGAGGG
>DAOPLW010000289.1:0-2171 GCA_035391945.1 Oscillospiraceae bacterium
GACCGAGGCCATGGCAAAGGGGGACGAGGCCGCCCTCCGGCGCTACGGCGAGCTCTCCGCCGCCTTCGAGGCCGCCGGGGGCTACGAGACGGACACGCGCTTAAACAAGGTCGCAAACGGCCTGTCCATCTCGGCCGAACAGCGCGCGCAGCTCTTTGACGCGCTCTCCGGCGGCGAGCGCACGCGGGTCAATCTCGGAAGGCTCATTCTGGAGGACACGGACATTCTGCTCCTGGACGAGCCCACGAACCATCTGGACCTCGCGGCCACCGAGTGGCTCGAGGACTTCCTGCTGACGTTTAAGGGCACCGTTCTCGCCATTTCGCACGACCGGTATTTCCTGGACCGGGTCGTGACGCGCATCGTCGAGATTGAGGACGGCAGGGCCGAATTTTACAGCGGCAACTACAGCTTCTATGTCGAGGAAAAGGGGCGCCGCTACGAGGAAAAGCTCCGGCAATATGAGAAGGAGCAGGCGAAGATCGCCCAGCTCACCGAGGCGGCCGAGGCGCTCCACCTCTGGGCTTTCATGGGAAACGACAAGCTCCACAAGCGCGCCTTCTCGATGGAAAAGCGCATCGAACGCATGCGGACGACCGATAAACCCGTCAAGGAGAAGGCCATGAAAGCCCGCTTTGGGGAAAAGGACTTCGGCGGCGACGAGGTCTTCGTTGCCGACGGGCTCGCGAAGCGGTATGGGGACCGCGCGCTCTTTTCGGACGTGCGGCTTCTCATGGAGCCGGGAGACCGCGTCGCGCTCCTCGGGGAAAACGGGACCGGCAAGACAACGCTTCTCAAAATTCTTTTGAAAGAGGAGACGCCGGACGAAGGATACGTCCGGTTCGGCCCGTCGGTGAAGGCCGGATACCTGCCGCAGATCGTGCGCTTCGAACACCCGGAGCGGAGCCTTGTGGACACGATGCTCTACTCCCTCGGCTGCACCCCGCAGGAGGCGCGCGACCGGCTGGCGGCGTTCCGCTTCCGGGGCGAGGACGTCTTTAAGTGCGTTTCCGACCTCTCCGGGGGCGAAATGAGCCGCCTGCGGCTGTGTATGCTCATGGCCGCGAATATCAACCTTCTCATTCTGGACGAGCCCACGAACCATCTGGACGTGGCCTCGCGCGAGTGGATCGAGGAGGCGGTCGGGGACTATGAGGGCGCGCTCCTCTTCGTCTCGCACGACCGGTATTTTATAAACCGCTTCGCCGAGCGAGTCTGGATGCTCGAGGACGGGCATATCACGGACTTCCGCGGCGGATTCGAGGCGTTCCGCGCGCAGGCCTCCAGGGACCTGGCGAAGGAGCGGACGCAGAAGGAACGCCTGCGCCGCACGCAGCCGAAGAAGGGCCGCCCGGCGCAGCCGGCGAAGCTCCTGGCCGCGGCCGAACGCGAGATCGCCAAAGCCGAGGCGCGCAAAACGGAGGTCGAGGCCGAGATGGAAAAAGCGGCCTGCGACTTTGAGCGGCTCAATGTCCTCTACGAGGAGAAGTGCGCGCTGGAAGACGACCTCAAAGCGCTCTACGACCGCTGGGAGGAACTGGCGCTGGAGACGGATGATGCGTAGGCGCGTCCGGCTGCCGCTTCTGTGCGCGATGATCCTCGTTCTCGCGGGGCTCCTTTTTCTGCATTTCCGTGCCTGGGGCATGCGCTTTTCCGGGTTTTTCTCTCTGGCGCTCGCGGCGCTGCTCCTTCTCGGCTGGGCGCTCGACCGCCTGGCCGAGGGGACGAAACGCCGCTTCTGGCGCGTCCTGCGGACGGTCTTCCTCGCGGCCGTTCTCATAGGGGCGGCTTGCTTTCTCGCGCTGGAGGGCTATATCGTCTTCGGTGCGCGGACGGATGCGGACGCCCGGCCCGCGGCGCTCATCGTTCTCGGGGCCGGCGTGGACGGCGAGACGCCGTCTCTGACGCTTCGCACCCGGCTGGACGCGGCGCTTTCGTATCTGGAATCGCGCCCGGAAGCGGTCGTGGTCGTCTCCGGCGGACAGGGCGGGGGAGAGCGTATCTCGGAGGCGGAGGCCATGCGGCGCTATCTGGAGGCGCACGGGCTGGACGCCTCGCGCATCCTGATGGAGGAGCAGGCCTCCAGTACGGAGGAAAACCTCGTTTTTTCCAAGGCGGTGCTTGAGGAAGCGGGCTACGACGCGGAGAACATCGAAGTCGCCGTCGTGACG
>DAOPLW010000290.1:0-2166 GCA_035391945.1 Oscillospiraceae bacterium
GGAAGCGTCGGCCGGGCGCGCCGGACATAGGCGGGGCCGCGGCCCGTCCCGGGTGGTTTCACAACCTGGGAGAGCCTCCCGCCGGCTTTCGGCGGCGGGAAGCGCGGGCGCGCAGGGAGTCGCCCCCCGGAATGCCCGCGGGAAAAAGCGCATCCGCGCGGCCCCGTCGCGGCCGCACGGATGCGCTTTTTTACATGTCGGTCCTATCTCCGTGCCGAAACGGGGGAGTGGAGAAGGCCGTGCGGCCCCCGCGCGGCACGAAAAGCTCAGAACTGATAGATGACGTCCTGCTTTTTGAGCAGCCTGTAAATGCCGACGAACATGAAAAGCATGCTGGCGGCCCAGCACAGGCCGGCAAGCGCGATGGTGAGGGTCTGATCCTCCGAATACATCGCGTTGCCCTGGTGGGGCAGATAGGTGACGCAGGAAAAGAAGAAGTGGAACGCGAGCGTCAGGAACGCCGCCTGCCCGCAGAACCAGAGAAGATGCCTGTTTCTCGACTTCCAGTACAGGAACGTGAACACGAGGGCCGCCGCCGCGATGACGCAGATAAACCCGCCTTTGATGAGGCCGTAGGCCTCCTGCTCGAGATACATGACTAAATACCTCCTTCGGAGAAATCGAACAGTGCTTCCATGGTGATGCCGAAATAAGCGGCCAGCGCGTGCGCGAGCCGGAGGGAAGGGTCGAATTTCCCCGTCTCCACGGCGTTGACGGCCTGCCGGGATACGCCGACCTGCGCGCCGAGCTCCTTCTGCGTCAGCCCCCTTTGCTCCCGCAGGGATCGGATTCTGTTTTTCAAGAAATCACCCCTGAAATGTCAGGTTAACCTTACGTAAAGAATAACACATCCTGCCTCGCGTGTCAAGGAAACATGACAAATGCCCGATTCCCGTTTGACCTTGATCTGCTTTCATAAACGAGGGACGGCCCGCGGGCGCGGACCGTCCCTGCACCGCAGGAGACGCGAGGCCACAGACGTCATGCCCGCTCCGCGTCGCGCAGCGTACGGAGCAGGTGCCGGATGATCGAGGCGGTGAGCCCCCAGACGGGCCGGGCGCCGTATTCGTAGAGGATCACCTCGCCGTGGATCCTGCGCCAGGGGTAGCCGTCCGGGAAGCCGATCCGGCTGTAGGGGAAGTCGTCCCCGACGGGCGGCAGCATGGTATACGGATAGATATAGGGGTCCTCCTCAAAGAAGGAGAGCGGGGCGAGAAAGGTGTCCTTCACCTCGATCTCGCTCGGGAGCATCCGCCGCACGGCGTCCGCGTCCACACGCGCGAGGATCGGATAGAGCGCGATGTCGCCCGTGTGGAGCACGTCGAGCGGCGCGATGGGGTGAATGGCGGAAGCGGGGATGGAGAGTTCCTCCCAGGTTTCCCGCAGGGCGCAGGCCTCGGGCGTTTCGCCCGGCTCCATCTCCCCGCCCGGGAGGGAAATTTCGCCCGGCTGGCGGTCAATGGTGTCCGAACGGACCTCGAAAAGAAGATGCGCCTCGCCCTCCCAGTCCACCAGCGCCGCCAAAACCGCAAAATGTCCCTTCACGCCCTGGATGCCGGGTACCCGGCCCCCAAGGAGCCGCTCGCAGTCGGAAATCGTGTACATGCCTCCGCCTCCAAAACTCAGATAAGAGCAGTATACCACAATGCTAAACATTGTGGTATACTGCTCCGGTGGTGCCTTTGCCCGGAGGACGGGAGCCGGATGCGCCATAAGCTGGTATAATAACCGCGCTGCGGTCATTATGCCAGAGTACGAAGCGCCGCGCCGGAGCCTCCTGAGAGCCCCCGCGCACCGGGAGATCCTCGCAAAGCTTTCAATTTGTCCGGTGGGGAATTCATTTCCCCGCAGGACGCCGCGGCCCGCGGCCATGGGGCCGCAGCCGCCCGCACACGGCGCGGGCGAGGGGGTTACCAAAGCCGCTCCGCGGCTCTGTATCCAAGAGGGACGCAGTCTCTCTTGAATTTTCATTACAGGCAAAATCTGTGTTTGCCGATGATCGTTGTGAGCGGACGGCTCCAGATCCAGGCGTTCGTGGCCGTGGCGGGATTGAAATAGTAGATGGCGCCGCCGCTCGGATCGGCGCCGCCGAGCGCCTCGCGGGCCGCGCGGTAGGCCGATTCGCTGATGGGCTGGTCGAACTGCCCGTCGGAAAGGCACGAGAAG
>DAOPLW010000291.1:0-2147 GCA_035391945.1 Oscillospiraceae bacterium
CATCGTGGAGACGGTGGTGCCCAAGAGCTGGGAGGGGAAGAGCCTCCGGGACCTCAACGTGCGCGCCCGCAGCGGCGTGAATATCATCGGCATCCGCCGGAAGGACGAGGACGACATCGAGGTCAACCCCGCGCCGGACGATGTCCTGCGGCCGGGCGACGAGGTCGTCGCCCTCGGCGCGGACGAGGATATAAGCCGCCTGCATAAGCTATGACGCCGGAGCGTATCACGAGCGTGAAAAATCCGCTCGCCGCGCACGTCCGGAAGCTCGGGACCTCCCGCGCCTACCGGCGGGAGACGGGCGAGAGCGTCTGCGACGGAGGAAAGCTGCTCGGAGAGGCGCTCGCGTGGGGCGTTGCGATCCCCGCCCTCCTGGCGCTGGAGGGGACGGAACTTCCGCCTCTGCCGGAAGAGACCCGCGTGGCCGTGGTGCCGGAGGGTCTGCTTAGGAGCGTCTCGCCGGTCGAGACAGCGCAGGAGGTGCTCTTTACCTGCCGCGTCCGCGGCACGGAGCCGCCCGGGGCATTGACCGGCGCGCGCTACGCGGCGCTCGACGGCGTGCAGGACCCCGGGAACGTCGGGACGATCCTGCGCGCGGCGGACGCTTTCGGGCTTGACGGCGTGTTTCTCCTGCCCGGCTGCGCCGAGGCGTGGGGGCCGAAATGCCTGCGCGCCTCCATGGGAGCGGTGTTCCGCCGCCCCGTCTGGACCTGCGATGCGGCGCGTCTGCGCGCGCTGCTAACCGCCTCCGGGCTGCCGCTTTACGGCGCGGCGCTCCGGGGGGACACCCGCGACGCGCGGGGGGCGGAATTGACACGTGCCTGCATCCTCATCGGGAGCGAGGGACGGGGGATCTCGCCGGAGGCGCTCGCCCTGTGCGACGGGACGGTGCGCCTGCCGATGGAAAAAAGCTGCGAATCGCTCAACGCCGGCGTCGCCGCCGCGATTTTATTCTGGGAAGGCTATAAAGGGAGACAGAGAGAGACCGATAAAGTGTGAGGAGGAACTCACCATGTCCGCGCTCAAGTACTGGCTTTGGCTCATGACCCGGCCCGGCATGAAAAACGCCGTCGCCCGCCGCGCCGTCGAACAGTTCGCTTCACCCGAGGGCGCCTTTTTCGCCGACGCGGAAGACTACCGTGCCGCGGGGGGCTTCTCCGAACGGGAGATCGCCGCCCTCGCGGACAAATCAGAATCCGGCGCCGAAGAGATCCTCGCGCGCTGCCATGCCCTGGGCGTCTGGGTGCTCACGATGCAGGACGCGGATTACCCGGACCGCCTGAAAAATATCTACGACCCGCCGGTGCTCCTTTACGGCATGGGCAGGCGAATCCTCTTTGACGAGGAGGTGGCCGTGGCCGTCGTCGGGACGCGAAGCTGCTCGCCCTACGGGGCCTCAGCCGCGCAGCGGCTGGGTTTCCAGCTCGGGCGCGGCGGGGCCGTGGTCGTCTCCGGGCTCGCCCGCGGCGTCGATTCGGAGGCCGTCCGCGGCGCGCTCAGGGCGGGCGCGGTGCCCGTGGGCGTTCTGGGCGGCGGCATCGACGTGGTCTATCCGCCCGAGAACCGTACGCTCTTCCAGGACGTGGCGGCCGGCTGCCTCCTGAGCGAATACCCGCCCGGCGCGGAACCGAAGGGGAAGCACTTCCCCATCCGCAACCGCATCATCAGCGGCCTCTCCCTGGGCGTCGTGGTGGTGGAGGGAGGCCTCGAGAGCGGCGCGCTCATTACGGCAAATCACGCCGCCGACCAGGGGCGGGACGTCTTCGCCGTGCCCGGGAACATCGACGCGCCCGGCTCGGCCGGCCCGAACCGGCTGCTGCGGCAGGGTGCGATCCCCGCCACCTGCGGCGAGGACATCCTGGGGGAATATCTCGCGCTTTATCCCCATAAGATACGGCACGCGGGCGGCTGGGAGCCCCCCGCGCAGCTGGCCCGGTCCGCGCCCGCGCAGGCCCCGGCGGAGGAAAGCGTGCCGGAAAAAGAGCTTGACAGTCCGGACGGCAGGGCATATATTGACCTCCAAGCGCGTGGCGATACGCTTTCGGAGGACGAAAAGACGATTTTGCGCGCCGTCGGAGCCGCCACGCTCCAGATCGACGAGATCATCGAAAACGCGCAGCTTCCGGCGGCGCGGGGTCTCTCCGTTC
>DAOPLW010000292.1:0-2143 GCA_035391945.1 Oscillospiraceae bacterium
GGTGTCATCCCCACGGCGGTGAGCCCCGTGATGACGTTCCTGCTCTCGTGGGTGATTCCGCTCGTCGCGATGTACTTCCTTCTGACGCTGCTCTTCCGCGGGATGGGCGGCGCCGGCGGGATGGGCGGCATCGGCGGCATCGGCGGGATCGGGAAGTCCCGGGCGAAGGTCTACGTGGAGAAAAAGACCGGCGTCACGTTCCGCGACGTGGCGGGGCAGGACGAGGCGAAGGAGAGCCTGGAGGAGATCATCGATTTTCTCCACAACCCCAAAAAATACACGGAGATTGGCGCGAAGCTCCCGAAGGGCGCGCTCCTCGTGGGCCCGCCGGGCACCGGCAAGACGCTTCTGGCCAAGGCTGTCGCGGGCGAGGCGAACGTGCCGTTCTTCTCCATCTCCGGTTCCGATTTTGTGGAGATGTTCGTGGGCGTGGGCGCTTCCCGCGTGCGCGATCTCTTCCAGGAGGCCGCCAAGATGGCTCCCTGCATCATTTTCATCGACGAGATCGACACCATCGGCAAGAGCCGCGACAACCGCATGGGCGGCAACGACGAGCGCGAACAGACGCTCAATCAGCTCCTCGCGGAGCTCGACGCCTTCGACCCGACCAAGGGCGTCATCGTACTGGCCGCCACGAACCGGCCGGAGGTCCTCGACCAGGCGCTCCTGCGCCCCGGCCGCTTCGACCGCCGCATCACCGTGGACCGGCCCAACCTGGCCGGGCGCATCGCCACCCTCCAGGTGCACACGCGCAACATCCGCCTGGCGGAGGATGTGAACCTGGAGAAGATCGCGCTTGCCACCGCCGGCACCGTCGGCGCGGACCTGGCGAATCTCGTCAACGAAGCGGCGCTGCGCGCCGTGCGTCTGGGCCGCAAGGCCGTCAACCAGAACGACCTGCTCGCCTCCTTCGAGCTGGTGATCGCCGGCGCGGAGAAGAAGGGGAGCGTGCTCTCCGAGTTTGAGAAGAAGCTCGTGGCGTACCACGAGGTCGGCCACGCGATGGTGAATTTCAAGCAGAAGCACACCACGCCGGTCCAGAAGATCACGATCGTTCCTCATACGCAGGGTGCGCTCGGCTATACGCTGCACCTGCCGGACGAGGATAAGAACCTGCGCACGAAGGACGAGATCCTCGCGCAGATCACCACGAGCATGGGTGGCCGCGCGTCTGAGGAACTGGTGCTGGGTGTCCAGACCAACGGCGCCGCGCAGGACATTCAGGACGCCACGGGGCTTGCTCGTTCGATGGTCGCGCTTTACGGCATGAGCGACAAATTCGGCATGATGGCGCTCGCCTCCCGCCGCGCGCAGTATCTGGAGGGCGGCTACGGCGTCGACTGCGCGCAGGAGACCGCCGCGGACATCGACCGGGACGTCAGGGAGATCCTTCAGAAGTGCTATGCGGACGCGATGCGGATTCTCAAGGAAAACCGCGCGGACATGGACCGGGTCGTGGAGTATCTGCTGCGCAAGGAAACGATTACGGGCGCTGAAATGATGGCCATCCTCGAGGGACGTGATCCGGCCGAGGCCGAGCATTACGGCGCCACGGAGGAGCCCGCGCGCGTCGAAGGGCCGAAGGATGCCGCGCAGGCGTCCGAGGCGCCGGAGGATACCGGCGATGGAATGCCGACGGTGATCCCGCTGCCGCCCATCGGGGAACAGCCGCGCGCCCACGGCGAGTGAAAGAGAACAAATGAAAAGCGAGGGCGCGGCCTGGGGCCGCGCCCTCGTTCCGGATTGTCAAAAAAACGCTCGGACGGGGAAATTTGGCAGGAAAGAAATCGTGAAAGAAAACCGTCAGGTTGTCTTTCACGTTCGATCAACCCGTTTTGGGAAAACGCTTTGCGCCGTTTCCCAAAACGGGCCGCATCCCGTCGAAGAAACCTTTTGGGCTTCTTCGACGGGATGAAGCGAGGGCGCGGCCTGGGGCCGCGCCCTCGCTTGCTATTCCGCGTTGGTCTCCTCTGCGAGAAAGGGCCGGGCCAGGCGGCGGCTTACGAAATAATAAACCGCGATCATCGCGGCGCCGATCGCCAGGATCAGCGCGACTCTCTGCCAGAACGTCCACGGCAGGAACCAGCGGATGAGCCAACCCGAAAAAAGGATGAAAAAAGAACATGAGAAACTCAGAAGCAGC
>DAOPLW010000293.1:0-2140 GCA_035391945.1 Oscillospiraceae bacterium
GGCTGTCGCAAAGGTGCAGGAAGCGCCCGTTTCCGCAAATCGCGGGGAACTCGCCGCCGTGATCGCATCCTGCATCGCAGAGGTGCTGGGCAGGGAGGTTACGGGCCTTCGCATCGTTTCGATCAAGCGCGTTGGCTGAACGGCCTGATCTCTGTTTTCCGTTCGATTGCACCGCGGCGGGCCGCGGCGCGTCGGCTTTGACTTTTATAAGTTTTTCTTACCTTTATATAACAAGAATAAATCGGAGGTTCTTATGCGTAATTTCTTAGTGAACGTTAATGGCACACAGTATGAAGTAGCCGTCGAGGAGATCGACGGAAAAGCGGCGCCCGCTGTGAAACCCGCGCCCGCTGCCGCTCCGGCTGCTCCGGCCGCTCCGGCCGCACCCGTTTCCGCAGCGCCCGCCGGCGGCACCAAGGTGACCGCCCCCATGCCCGGCACCATCCTTGGCGTAAACGTGAAGGACGGCGATACGGTCAAGGCCGGACAGGCGATCTTTGTGCTCGAAGCCATGAAGATGGAAAGCGATATTACCGCACCCGTGGCCGGTACGGTCCGTGGCGTTTCGGTGCAGAAGGGCGCTTCCGTTGAAGCCGGCACCTATCTCTGCTCCATCGAATAACAGCACCGGCCGCCGGGCCGAAGCACGGAAACGTGCGGCGTGCGAACAGACTCGCGCAGCCGGACCGTTTTCCCGCTTGAGACACCGTGGTGTCGCGCGGCGCAGCTAGCCTTCGCGCGGCCGAAAGGAGAAATGCACATGAGCAAATTATATATAACCGATACGATCCTTCGCGACGCGCATCAGTCCAAGGCGGCGACGCGTATGCGCATCGAGGACATGCTTCCGGCCTGCGAGGTTCTGGATTCCATCGGCTATTGGTCGCTGGAAGTTTGGGGCGGCGCAACGTTTGACGCCTGTCTCCGCTTTCTGAACGAGGACCCGTGGGAGCGGCTCAGAAAACTGCGCAAGGCTCTGCCGAACACCAAGCTGCAGATGCTCTTCCGCGGACAGAACATCCTCGGATACAAGCACTATGCCGACGACGTGGTCGAGCAGTTCTGCAAAAAGGCGATTGAAAACGGCATCGACGTTATCCGCATTTTCGACGCGCTGAACGATCCGCGCAACCTCGAGAGCGCGATCCGCTTCACCAAGAAGTACGGCGGCATCTGCGAGCCGGCCATCAGCTACACCGTGTCCCCCGTGCACAACGAGGATTACTTTGTCAAGCTGGCCAAGGAACTCGTCGAGATGGGCGCGGACACGATCTGCATCAAGGACATGGCGAACCTGCTTCTGCCGTACGACGCGTATTCGCTCGTGACGCGGCTGAAGAAGGAGATCGACGTTCCGATCCACCTGCATACGCATAACACCACCGGCACCGGCGACATGGTCTATCTCATGGCGGCGCAGGCCGGCGTGGATATCGTAGACTGCGCGCTTTCGCCGTTTGGAAACGGCACGGCGCAGCCCGCGACCGAGCCGCTCGTGGCCACCCTCAAGGGGACGGAGCGCGACACCGGGCTCGACCTGCTCAAGCTCACCGAGGCGGCGAAGTTCTTCCGTCCCGTGGCGGACCGCATGTTCAAGGAAGGGCTCATCTCCGTCAAGTCGCTCGGCGTGGATATCAACACGCTGCTGTACCAGGTTCCGGGCGGCATGCTGAGTAACCTGATCAACCAGCTCAAGGAAGCCGGCAAGTCCGACAAGTATTACGAGGTGCTTGAGGAAGTGCCGCGCGTACGCAAGGACTTCGGCTATCCGCCGCTCGTTACGCCCACGAGCCAGATCGTAGGCACGCAGGCCGTGCTGAACGTAATCAGCGGCGAGCGCTACAAGATGTTTACCAAGGAGTCCAAGGCACTGCTGCGCGGCGAGTACGGCAGGCTGCCCGGCCCGGTCAATGAAGAGGTGCGCAAGAAGGCCATCGGTGACGACGAGGTCATCACCTGCCGCCCGGCGGACCTGCTCAAGCCCGAGCTGGAGCAGTACCGCGAGGAGATCAAGGACCACATCCGCCAGGACGAAGACGTGCTGAGCTACGCGCTGTTCCCGCAGGTTGCGCTCAAGTTCTTCGAAGCGCGCGAAGCGGCGGAGAAGAAGGCCGCCGAACCCGAAGACACCGGCGTACGC
>DAOPLW010000294.1:0-2112 GCA_035391945.1 Oscillospiraceae bacterium
TCCAGGGCGTCGAAAAGATTAAAGCTGCCGTAGCTCCGGCAGGAACCCTTGCCGCGCCCGTCCGTGAGGCAGATCATGAAGACGGGGCAGGCGAAGCGGCTGGCCAGCCGCGAGGCCACGATGCCCACGACGCCCTGGTGCCAGTCCGACCCGGCGAGGACCAGCGCGTCGCGCTCCTCGGCGGGAAGCAGGGCGAGCTGTATGCCGGCGTCCTCGAAAATTTCCTGTTCGATCTCCTGCCGCGTGCGGTTGAGGGAGCAGAGCTCCCGCGCCAGTTCTTCCGCGCGCGCGGGATCCTCCGTGAGAAAAAGCTCCGCCGCAACGGAGGCGCAGCCCATGCGCCCGGCCGCGTTGATGCGCGGCGCGAGGGCGAAGCCGAGGTTGATGGAGTTGATGACCTTGTTTTCAAGTCCCGCCTCGCGGATGAGCATTCTCAGCCCCACGTTTTCCGTCCGGGCGAGCTGCTCGACCCCCGCGCGCACGATCACGCGGTTTTCGCCGGTGATGCGCACCACGTCCGCCACCGTGCCGATGGCGGCGAGCTCCGCGTATTCCCGGAAGACGCCGCACTGGAGGCTCTCCGGCGTGAGAGCCAGAGCCAGCTTGAGCGCCACGCCGACGCCGGCAAGGTGCTTGAACGGATAGCTGCAGTCCGGCCGGTGGGAGTCCACGACGGCGGCCGCGTTCGGCAGAGGAAGCTGGCATTCGTGATGATCCGTGATAACGACGTCCATTCCCAGCGTCCGGGCGTGTTCGACCATATCGCCGGCGGTGATGCCGCAGTCCACGGTGACAAGGAGCGTCGTGCCGCGCGCGGCGAGTTCGGAAAGGGCCCCGGTGTTCAGCCCGTATCCCTCGTCGATGCGGTTGGGGATATAGTAGTCGCATTTGCCGCCGCGGCTTCGGAGAAAGCGGACCAGAAGGCACGTGGCGGTGATGCCGTCCACGTCGTAATCGCCGTAAATGGTGATCTGCTCCCCGTTTACGAGGGCGCGCCGGATGCGGCGGACCGCCTTTTCCATGTCCCGGAGGGCGAAAGGGGAGACCAGGCGCACCGAGTCGCACGAGATGTACGCCTGCGCCTCGCGGGCGTCGGAGATGCCGCGGGCGGCGAGGACCGCCGCCGCCAGGGAGGTGAGGCCCGATTCCTCCAGCTCTTTTTGCGCGGCGGGCTCGGCTCTTGCAATGGTCCAGCGTTCGTATTTCAAAGCCGTCGTCCCCCGCCTTCCGCCATAAATGAATGAATCTAGACTATTATAGCAAAAATACCCGGCCGATTCAAGAGCGAGATACGCCCGCCGGGGCGGATCGTCCGGCACGGAAGCGCTCCCGCGTCCCCCCGTGCGCCCCGTTCGCGCACCGGACGGGAAAGCGGCTGTGAAAAAAGCCGGGGGACGGTACCGTCCCCCGGCCGCAGAATGGGTCCTAAACGTCCGCTTCCGGCGTCTGCCGTCCGGTCAGGAGCAGATGCAGGATGCCCTCTCCCGTTGCCGGTCTGTCGTAATCTCCGACGAGCTGCCCCTCGTAGTGGTAGAGCAGGCCGGCCGCCTCGTTGCGCTCCAGAAGGTCCATCAGTTCCGCTTCTCCGTGCTCCCGGATGAACGCCGCGAACGTCCGGACCCGCGGCTTGTTTAGCATCGGGTTCTCGCAGGGAAAATCGGGGCACGCCCAGCACCCGGAAAGGCCCTTTTCCCGGCAGCAGGTGAAGGATTTGCACCATGTTTTCTCCTCGCAGCCGCCGTTCCGGCAGCCGGGACACGAGGCGTTCTCGCTGCAGAGGCAGCAGGCCAGTCCGCAATAGGCGACGCCTTTTTTTCGATCCATATTCCGCCTCACAATCTTGCATGCCGAATGTATGTGGCAAACGCCCGGGATGCGCCTTCCGCCGCGATCGGACGATCACGGCGCGGCGCGAACGATAAGAGCCGCGTTGCGGACCGCAAGTCAGGCGCAACGGGGACGAGCCGCTTTTTCCGTTTTTTGTCTGCCCTCGCCGCCCGGTCGGTCCTGCCGAAGCAGAGGGTTGCAGCCGCGCCGGAAAGCATAGGAAGCCGGGGCGCTTCCGTACCGTGCGCCTTTCTTTCCGCAGGTTGGTCCTCTTTCGGTGTATCG
>DAOPLW010000295.1:0-2110 GCA_035391945.1 Oscillospiraceae bacterium
CTCTCGACCTTACGGATGCGAACCGTACGCTCTCCCAGCTGAGCTACGCCCCCATATTTTTCCATTATTCATGATGCGAACCGAGTGGTTGCCAAGTGAGTTACACAACTGTTGCTGAAACCGTACCGGGTGCGCTCCCAGCTGAGCTACGCCCCCAAATATTCCCAATTATCGCGATGCGAACCGAGTGGTTGCCAAGTGAGTTACACAACTGTTGCTGAAACCGTACCGGGTGCGCTCCCAACTGAGCTACGCCCCCATAGAATGCGCGCCTGCTCGTTTCCAGACGCTTAGTTATTATAGCATACTTTCGGCGGATGTAAAGTCCCTTTTTTTCTTCTCCCACAAATTTTTCGGCGTTATCTTGCCAAACCGGGGGAAGTATAGTAATATAATGTATCGTCACACGACACCCATGGGCGCGTGGCAAGACCGCACTAGTCGGGGAGATAGCGGTGCCCTGTCGCCTGCAATCCGCTACAGCAGGGATGAATTCCGGCCCCAGGGACTGTGCTGTGTCGTCTGACCCGGGTAAGCAGCAATGAGGGATCGGTCCCGCGCAACGGGGGCCCGCGAACCATGTCAGGCGGGGAACCGAGCAGCATTAAACGGAACCCCCCGTGTGCCGCGGGGTCGCTGGTCCTGAGCCGGCTGCCCGGGTAACGGACATAGCACGGCGTCCAAAAGCCGGTGTGCGGTCTTGCGATGCGTCCATAGGATTTTGTAAGGCGGGAAACGAGGTGGGATAGTACGATGTATCAGGCGCTCTACCGGAAATGGCGGCCGCGCACCTTCGAGGACGTGGTGGGCCAGCCCCACGTGACCGAGACGCTGCGTACGCAGGTGGAAAGCGGCCGGCTCTCCCACGCCTATCTCTTTACCGGCACCCGCGGCACGGGAAAAACCACCTGCGCCAAGATTCTTGCCAAGGCCGTCAACTGCGAGCACCCGAGAAACGGCGATCCCTGCAATGTCTGCGGCACCTGCCGCGGCATCGAGGACGGCAGCATTCTCGACATTCTGGAAATCGACGCCGCCTCCAACAACGGCGTGGACCACATCCGCGCCCTGCGCGACGAGGCGGTCTACTCCCCTGCCGCCGCCAGGATGCGCGTGTACATCATCGACGAGGTGCACATGCTCTCCACGGCGGCTTTTAACGCGCTTCTTAAAATTCTGGAGGAGCCCCCCGCGCACCTCCTCTTCATTCTTGCGACCACAGAACTTCAGAAAGTGCCGGCAACCATTCTTTCGCGCTGCCAGCGCTTTTCGTTTAAGCGGATCCTCCCTGAGGAGATCACGGCGCGCCTCCTCTACGTCGCCGGCGAGGAGAAGATCGACCTCACCGCGGACGGCGCCGTGCTTCTCGCCCGCCTGGCCGACGGCGCGCTGCGCGACGCGCTCTCCCTGCTCGACCAGTGCGCCGCCGAGGGTGGCACGGTGGACGCCGCGCGCGTCCTCGGGACGCTGGGCCTCTCGGGCAACTTCGAAACCGCGGCGCTCCTGGAAAGTACCCTCGCGGGCGACGCGGCGGCCGCTCTCACGCGGCTGGACGCGCTTTACGAAGCCGGCAAGGATCTGCGCGCGCTCCTGGGGGAGCTTGCCGCGCTCTGCCGCGACCTGCTCGTTGTGAAGACCGCGCCGAAAGGCGGCGGCGCCCTTCTCACCGGGGGTTATGGCGACGACACGCTCTCGCGCCTTGCCGCGCTCGCCGAGAAACGCCGCCTCCTGCAGATGCTCTCGCGCCTGCAGACCGCTCAGACGGGCCTTCTGCGCGGCGTGAACCAGCGCACGGAGACGGAGCTCTGTCTCCTGCAGCTCTGCGACCCGGCGCTCGACGAGAGCCTCCCCGCCCTCGCCGCGCGCGTGGCGCGGCTGGAGGAGGGCGCGGTTCCGGCACCCGTACCGGCGGCTTCACGCCCTGTCAAAGCTGAAACGCCGGCCCCCGCGGGCAGACCCCCGAAACCAGAACCGGCGGCGTACAGCCCTCCGGAATCGTCCAAGAAATCCGCGCAGGCCAAAACGCCTGCGTCCGGCCCGGCGGCCGGGGCGGCTGGTGTGGCCGGGGTCTCTGAAAACAGCCCCCCCGTTTCATCCGCGCCGATCCCCG
>DAOPLW010000296.1:0-2106 GCA_035391945.1 Oscillospiraceae bacterium
GAACAGCGCCCGTCCGATGGCGGGACTCCCGGTATGGGAGGGATGGAAATGAAGTAAGGAGGGATCAAAATGCCGGGCATTACTCTGCAGAACGGCCTGATTTCCTATTACGGAAACCCTGCCGGATATACAGAAAAGAACAAAGCCGTGGTGGATCGTATTTTCCAGAGCGACGAGCTGACCGAATGGCTGCGAGGCCGAAGCCTCGCGGCTGAATGGACAGACGGCGTGATGGAACGGCTCATCGCCGGGGAGCGGCCGGGCGCGGAAAGCGCCGCTCCGCTGAAGAACGTCCGCATCTGGCAGCTACGCCCGGATGTGGATGTGCGGATGAAGTTTATAGCCTACGGGGACATGGCGCGGCAGTTTGGTGAGCCTTGCCCTGAGAATTACCTTGTCGCCTATGACGGCCAGCTCGACACGAATGACCTGGAAGCCATCTATGACCGCTTCGGCGCCCGGCCGCCTGCCGGCTTTTCCGGTCAGGCCCTGGCAATGTCGGATGTGGTGGAGCTGTACGACGGCAGCGGCGGCGAGTTTTTCTACAT
Source organism: Oscillospiraceae bacterium (assembly GCA_035391945.1). Classification (GTDB taxonomy): domain Bacteria; phylum Bacillota; class Clostridia; order Oscillospirales; family Oscillospiraceae; genus DAOPLW01. The sequence goes on from DAOPLW010000296.1 coordinate 549, forward strand.
CGACCGCCGCGAATTTCTGAAAATCAGCTTCGCCTCGCGGGAGCAAGCACAGGATATGAAGCTGGAAATGTAAACGACGGCGGGCCGGGCGCCCGCCGTTACTTTTTGAAAGGAGCATGCACCATGTCTAAAAATGCAAATGTAAAGGAAGCCGCCCCCAAGTATGATGTGAAAATCCACTCCATCCATCCCGAGGGCACGCTGCGCGCCACCGCGTCGGTCAATATCTACGGAGATTTCGCCGTCCGGGGCGTCAAGGTCATGGAGGGCTCGAAAGGGCTGTTTATTTCCATGCCCAGCTACAAGGCGGGCAACGGCGAATACCGCGACATCTGCTTTCCTTGCACGAAGGAGGCCAAAGCCGAGTTCGACAGCGCCGTGATTTCCGCCTACCAGCAGACGCTGGCCCAGGGGCAGAGCTCGGCGAAGCACCAGGATGCCGCGGCTCCCAGCCAGGAGCCGGGCCAGTCTATGGCCGGAATGTAAGGAGGAAGCGCAGATGAAAGGAAAAATGAAAAGATGCCTGAGTATCCTTCTCCTGATCTGCCTCATTCTGTCCCTGTGCATCGGCAGCGCCTACGCCGTACACCGGATTTTCCCCGACTGCAGCGGGCATTGGGCGGAGGACATCATTGACGAGCTCACCGAGCGGGGCGTGATCGCCGGATATCCCGATGGGACGGTCCGGCCGGACGACGTCATATCGCGGGGAGAGTTCTGCGCCCTGCTGGTCCGGTATATCGGACTCGACACGGCGGAGGCGGAACAGGAACCGCCGACCTTTAACGATATCGACGGGCACTGGTCGGAGGCGAACATCGAAGCTCTTGTGGACGCCGGGATCATCGACCCCGACGACTATGACGGCAGCTTCCGGCCCGGCGAGCCCATCACCAGGATCGAGATCATCCGCATGATGGTGCGTTCGATTGACAAAGGGGACGCGGCGGAACAGTACGACAAAAATACAGGCTTCGCCGACGACAGCGCGCTCGACGGAACCGACAAGGGCTACGTCTATTACGCCGATGATTACGGCCTTGTGGAGGGCTATCCCGACAACACCATCCGGCCGGACGGCGAAAGCACCCGCGCCGAAGCCTTCGCCCTGCTTGTGCGGCAGGATGACGCGCTGGACAAAATCGCTGAGGAAGCCAAGAAGGATGAGGATGATTCCGGCTCGGGCGGCAGTTCGGGCGGCGACTCCGTCAGCTATCCCAAAGCGCAGGTGTCCTTCGAGCTGCCGACAACGGCGCATACCGACGCCGCGTTAACTGTTTCAACCACATTAAAATATACGAAATCCCTCGCATGGTCGCTCACCAGGGAAACCGCGGACGGCGGGCAGGAAACCGTGGCGCTCTCGGACGTCGTCAGCGGCTCCCTGTCCGACAGCGGCGGGGCCATTACTTTTCTGAGCAGCGGTAGTTATACCCTGACCGCGACCGCAGCCAACAGCGTGGGCCGGGAAACGGTCTATTCGCAGACCATCACGGTTTACCCCGTGATCAACGTGGGTTTTGACCTTCCCGAAACCTTGCACACGGACAAAACGGCA
>DAOPLW010000297.1:0-2097 GCA_035391945.1 Oscillospiraceae bacterium
CATTCGCCGTAGGGATGGCTCATGGCGTAGCGGTTCTTGATCTCGTCGTCCTCCAGGAGTTTCCCGGCGGCCGTGTCGACGAGGAGCATTCTGCCCGGCTCGAGCCGGGACTTCCTGAGGATTTTTTCCGGCGGGATGTCGAGGACCCCGACTTCGGAGGCGAGGATCAGACGGTTGTCGTCCGTAAGATAGTAGCGCGCCGGGCGCAGCCCGTTGCGGTCGAGGACCGCGCCGACCACGTCGCCGTCGGAAAAGAGGATGGCCGCGGGGCCGTCCCATGGCTCCATCATGGTCGCGTAGTAGTGGTACATGTCCCGCCGGGTGCGGCTCATGCCCGTGTTCCTTCGCCAGGGCTCCGGGATGGTGAGCATCACGGCCCGGGGCAGCTCCATGCCGGAGAACATGAGAAATTCCAGGGTATTGTCGAGCATGGCGGAGTCCGATCCGCTGACGCTGACCACCGGAAGCACCTTCTCCATGTCCTCGGCGAGCGCCGGGGAGTACATGGTCTCCTCGCGGGCGAGCATCCGGTCGATATTGCCGCGGATGGTGTTGATCTCGCCGTTGTGGAGGATGAGACGGTTGGGGTGCGCGCGCTCCCAGCTCGGGTCCGTGTTCGTCGAAAAGCGCGAATGCACGAGCGCGAAAGCGGACTGGAAACGCTCGTCGCCGAGGTCCGGATAAAACCCGCGCAGCTGTCCCACGAGGAACATGCCCTTGTAGACGATAGTGCGGCTTGAGAGGGAAACGACGTATGTATCGGTGACGGACTGTTCGAATTCGCGCCGGGCGACGTAGAGCCGCCGGTCGAAGTCCAGCCCCGGTTTCGTGTCCTGCGGGCGGCCGACGAAGCACTGGCAGATATGCGGCATGCAGCCGCGCGCCCTCTCGCCGAGGATGTCGGGCGCTACGGGCACCTTGCGCCAGGCCAGAAGGGACAGGCCCTCTTTTTCCAGAATGATTTCAAAGAGTTTTTTGGACCGGATGCGCCGGGTGCGGTCCTGCGGGAAGAAAAACATGCCCACGCCGTAATCGCCCGCCCCGCCGATGGGGAAGCCCGCCTCCGAAGCGACTGCCGAGAAGAACGGATGGGAGATCTGCAGCATGATCCCGACGCCGTCGCCGGTCTCGCCGGTCGCGTCCTTGCCGGCCCGGTGTTCGAGCCGCTCGACGATTTTAAGCGCGTCGTCGACCGTTTTGTGCGAACGTTTGCCGCCGATGTCCACGACCACGCCGATGCCGCAGGCGTCGTGTTCAAAGGATTTGTCATACAGGGTCTGGGGACCCGGGCTCTGCCCCATGTCGATCACCTCGATTCAAAAGCCGCGAGGATGAGCTTCGCGGTTTCGGTCATTTTCGTGCACGTCTCCATGCTCTTGTGCTGGATGTACTTGTGAGCGGCGCTCTCCGTCATGCCGTTTTGCTTCATGAGCAGTTCCTTGGCCTGCCGGACGATCCGTTCGTCCTCGGGAGTGCGCCGGGGCGCCGTGCGCCGGCTGCGCATCTGATCCATCTGGATGAGAATATTGACCGAACCGATGAGCTCGCTCGAGCGCACCGGCACGGGGAGCTTAAAAATGCCCTCGTGCTCGCAGAGTTCCAGATAGTGGGCCTTCGCGACCATCAGCACCGAGGCGTTCTCGCCCAGGTCGTAGGCGAGGTCTTCGGCCGTCATGTCCGGGAACTTGTATCCGCAGATGACGACGCCCCCGCCCATTTTTGCAATGGCGCGGATCACCTCGGCGCCGGTGTGGCAGCGATAGCGCACGGTAATCCGGTTCCGCTCGAGGATCTCGGAGATCATCGTTTCGCTCGCGCTGTTTTCCAGCGCAACCACCGTTCGGATCACCGCCGCACCTCCTTTTCGCTTGCCTCCCTCGCGGCGGGCGGGAACGGGAAGCCCGCCTGCCGCCCTGCCTCCTGCGGCGGCCATGCCGTGATAACGTTATAAAGTAATTTACGCTACGGTCTTAATAGTTGACCAGATATTTCGCAACTTCCCAGCTGCTTACGCGCGTGCGGTACTCGTCCCATTCCTTCTCCTTGCCGGCGACATAGCGGGAGAAGACATGCTCACCGAGCGTTTCGGGCATGAGG
>DAOPLW010000298.1:0-2093 GCA_035391945.1 Oscillospiraceae bacterium
ATAAACGCGAAAAACAGCACCACGATGATAACAAGCGCAGTCGTAATGAGCCAGTCTTTCCCCCTTGGCTTAAAGTCCCCTTTCAGCTTCATCCCGATCACCTCAATGATTCATGCGTCTCGTAGGTTCTGTCCGCATAGTAAAGCGTCGTCTCATAATAGTCGCTGCGCGGCCCGCCATAGATGCCCAGGATCTCCCACCACAAGGTAGTGGGAATATCAGGATCGATGATCTGAAAATACTTCTGATGCACAGTTGTAAGATAATAGTCTGAAGGGAATTTCCCATTTGGGAACATACTTGCCAGGGCGCCGACGGACAGCACCATGGAAGCACCAGAATCAGCGCCAGGACTTTTCTTGTCTTTTTCATCTTCGTTCTTCTTTTATCCTATGTGACTTTCACCTTCCCGTCAAGCCGGTGGGTCCGGCTCAGGCGGGGTGACCCACGGGAGTCGCCTCCTCTCCGTCTCCTTTGGGCACACCGGGGGTGTGTTCGGGCGCGCGGCTGGCGGGGGCGGAGAAGGGGGGTTCTCCGCTTGTCCCCGGGGAGCAACTTGCTTCAGACGGACAAGGCGCACACCGAGGGGAAGCCGCATGATTGCCCGGAGGTGCGCGGGGAAGAAAGCCCGGCTGACGCTCCCCGGGGCCTGTCCCCCGCCGCGCCGCATCTATGACGCCCTTACCCCCTATATGTACGCAGGGCGGGAAACGGGGACAAAAAAACGAAAACTTTTTTATTTTGTCGGAATATACAAAATATTCCGACAAATTTAGGCAAATAAACGGTGCGGCCAACGGGCCGCGTCAGGAATCGCGGGAACCCCCGGGAAGGCCGGATCGCCACGCGGATTCGAACGATGTTTTCTTTTGCATAAAACGCACAGGGATAACCCAACATTTTGCAAAAACAGCGGCGCGGGCTTTCGTCCGCGCCGGAGATCGGAGAAACCATGGATAAAACTGAAATCCTGCGCCGCTGCGCAAAAAATGAGGACGAGCGGCTCCTTGCCGCGCGCATCCTCGATCAGCTCGACGCCTGCCTGCGGAAAAACGTCCCCACGCACACGCATTTCCTCTCCGGCGGCGAGCAGCTTGTCGCCGAGCGCCTCCTCGGGGCCGCAGGGCATCCGAAAAGCGTTTTCTGGGGCGGGTTCGAAGGGGCGGAGCGGCGCGTCCTCTTCTTCCTGCCGGACTATCTCGATGCGCCGCCTAGGGGGGAGTCCTCCCCCATAGGCGGCCTCCGGGCCTCCTTCCCGCCCGACGCGGGCCTCTCCCACCGGGACTTCCTCGGTGCGGTGCTCTCGCTGGGCATCACCCGGGAAAAGCTGGGGGACCTCCTTGTGGAGGAGGATTGCTGCCACATCCTGCTTCTCCGCGACGTCCTCCCCTATCTTCTGGAGAATTTCGAGAAATCCGGCCGGGCGAGGCTGCATCTGGCGGAGGAGGACCCGGCCGCGCTGACGCCGCCCGTCCCCAAAACGCACACCGTCCGCGACACGGTCGCTACGCTGCGGCTGGACTCGGTCGTTGCCTCCGGCTTCTCTCTCCCGCGCGGGAGGGCCGCCGCGCTCGTTACGAGCCAGAAGGTCACGCTCAACCACGCCCCATGCGAAAAGGCCGACAGGGCCGTCTCCGAGGGCGATGTCATCACCGTCCGGGGACTCGGGAAATGCGTGCTCCGCGAGGTCGGCGGCACGTCCCGAAAGGGGCGCATCTGCATCGTGCTCGAGCGCTGGCTCTGACCTCCTTCAAAATTGGCCTCGTCCATTGTGCCGCAATGGACGGGGCCCTTCCATTACTTACCGCTTGTCCGTCCTTTTTTTATCCCCTATAATGGTTACAAATTGGTTACAAAGGATGTGACATCATGCTCAAGAAAATATGCGCGACGTTTCTGGCCCTGCTGGCCGTGGCAACAACCTCGGCGGCCGCATCGGCGGCGACGGTAACGACAACGGTGGCGGGCACGCCCGTCGCGTCTCTGGTGGTCAGCAATACGACGTACGTTCCCCTGCGCGACGCCTCCCTGGCGCTCGCCGACTGCAAGATAGGCTGGAGCAACGGCGCGGCCACGGTCTCGGCCAAGGGGCT
>DAOPLW010000299.1:0-2083 GCA_035391945.1 Oscillospiraceae bacterium
CAGAAAGGTATGCGCCTTCTGCGTGGACAAGGTGGAGCACATCGACTACAAGGACGCGGCCAAGCTGCGCCGCTACCTCTCCGAGCGTTCCAAGATCCTGCCGCGCAGAATGACCGGCACCTGCGCCATGCACCAGCGCCAGCTGACCGAGGCGATCAAACGCGCCCGTCAGATCGCGCTTCTGCCGTTTATCACCGACTGAGTCTCAAACAGAAAGGACGCCGATGGCTTCGGCGTCCTTTTTTTCTTTCCGGACCCTCCGCAGCCGCCGGCACGATCCCGTCCTCAGGTTTCGATGAAAAAATTGACAGTCCCGCCCCACCGCGGGTATAATAGCTGCATGGCAGCTGCGGTGCCGACCTCCGCCTTCCTCCCGCTTTTGCGGGGCAGCCGGAAAGCGAGGCAACGGCGCCGCGGGCGCAGATGAAAACCGGGGGGAGGAAGCGTTATGGACGCCGCACTGGAGGTCTTCAGGGGCGATATCACGAAACTGCAGGTGGACGCCGTCGTCAACGCCGCGAACCGGACCCTTCTGGGCGGCGGCGGCGTGGACGGCGCCATTCACCGCGCCGCGGGGCCGGGCCTTCTCGCCGAATGCCGGACGCTCGGCGGCTGCGCGACCGGCGACGCGAAGCTCACGGGCGGCTACAACCTGCCGGCCCGCTACGTCATTCACACGGTCGGGCCCGTCTGGCACGGCGGCCGGAAAAACGAGGAGGAACTCCTCGCCTCCTGCTACCGGCGCAGCATCGAGATCGCCGCCGGGCACGGTGTCTCTTCCATCGCCTTCCCCGCCATCTCCACGGGCGTCTACGGTTATCCGGCTGATCGGGCGGTCGTCACGGCCGTCGCGGCCGTGCGAAAGGCGCTCTCCGAGGTCCCGGACGCACCGGCGCGCGTCGTTTTCACCTGCTTCGACGAGGCGACCTGGCGCCTCTATCAAAAGGAACTGGCACGCTGACGGGCCGCGCTGACGGAAACGGAGGGCACCATGGACCGGATCGAAGCATTCTGGCAGGATTTTCTGCGGGAGACCGGCCGCGGGGCGGACACGCGCCGCGCGGACTGTTTCTCCTTCGGCCTCACGCCGCAGGATGCGGACGAACTCCTCGCGCTCGTCCTCTCCGGACGCAAGCGCGCGACCACGTCGAGCCTCCGGTCCTTCCGGGGCGCCGCGCTGCCGCGCCCGGGCGATCTCTCCATCGTGACGGACGGCGCCGGAGACCCGCGCTGCGTCGTTGAGACGACGGCGGTCTCCGTTCTTCTCTTTTCCGAGATGGATTGGGCGACCTGCCGGCGCGAGGGCGAGGACGAGGCCCTCGCATCCTGGCGCGCCGGGCACCGGCGTTTTTTCGAGGCGGAGGGCGCGACGCTCGGCTATCGCTTTTCCGAGAATATTCCCATCGTCTTCGAGGACTTCCGGGTCGTCTACGACCCCACGCGGCAGCGCGGCGCGCTCCTTCTTCCGCCGCACGCCGCGCAGGTCATAGCCCGCCTGCATGCGGCGGGACACGAGGCGTGGGCCGTGGGCGGCTGGGTGCGCGACGCGCTGCGCGGCGAAACGCCGCACGACGTGGACATCGCCACGAACGCGCCGCCGGAGACCGTGCGCAGCATTTTCGCCGGCAGCCGGGTGCTGGATACGGGCCTGAAGCACGGGACCGTGTCCGTCCGGGCCGGGGACGCGTTTCTGGAAATCACCACCTACCGCGCCGAGGGCCCCTACTCCGACGGCCGGCGGCCGGACAGCGTGCGCTTCGTCGGCAGCCTCCGGGAGGACCTCTCCCGCCGGGATTTCACCGTCAACGCGATGGCCTGGGACGGGAGGACGCTCGAGGACCCCTTCGACGGCGCCGCCGATCTGGAGCGCCGCCTCATCCGCTGCGTGGGCGACCCGGACGCTCGCTTTTCCGAGGACGCGCTGCGCATCCTGCGCGCGCTTCGCTTCGCTTCGGTCCTCGGCTTTTCCATCGAGGGGAAAACCCGCGCGGCGCTCTTTCGCAGCGCCCCGGCGCTCGCGCACATCTCGCACGAACGCACAGCGGCCGAACTGACCGGCCTCCTCTGCGGGGAAAACGAGATG
>DAOPLW010000300.1:0-2080 GCA_035391945.1 Oscillospiraceae bacterium
CGTCACCGGTTCCTGCGCAAAGGCCCGGACGAGCGCGTTTTCCCAAATGACCCGGCGCAGGTACTCGTTGACATACGAGACGCCGAAGAGCGTGTCCGGCACGGCGCGGCAGAGTGGATAGTCGATGTCGCAGGGGATGCGGTGCGCGAAAAATCGGTGGTCGTAGCGCTTCCAGAACCTGCCGATGCCCTTGAGCGTATCGCGGTAGGCGATGTTCTGCACCTGCGGCGCGCCCAGGCAGGCCGCCTGCCAGAGGCGCTTCCCGCGCTCGATCTCCTCCTGCGCCGTTTGGAGGCCCAGCGCGAAGAGGCGCCCGAAATCGGCGTCCGGCGGCAGCGCCGCCAGACCGCTTTTAAGGAGCGCGAGTCCGATGAGAAAGCATACGGAGGTCAGAAGCTCCCCCGCCGTCTCCGCGGGCACCGAGCTGCTCTCGTTCATGGTGTAGCGCGCGGCGCGCTCCGCCAGAAGCGGCAGGAGTTTCGCCTGGAGCGCGAAAAGCTCCTCCTCGCCGAGACCGCCGCCCGGAAGCGCACCGTTCGTCAGAGCCGTCAGATCGTATCCCTCCATGGCGCGCCTTAAAAGCGGTCGCCGAGGCGGCCGGCGTCGCGCGGGTCGAATCCCTCGCGGGCATAGCGGCACAGCTCCTCGAGCGACGTGCCGGCGAGGTAGTCGAGCGACCCCTGGGCCCGGCCGCTAAAGACGCGCTTCATAAATTCGATGAGCTCGTCGTCCGTCAGGCGGTCCATCGACTCGTTTTTGAAGTAGTAGAACGAATCCTGCAGCTCGAGGAGGGTCTCCTCGTAGTTTTCCCGCGTGAGATAGGGCGAGTCGCAGAAGGCGCGCACGAGCTTCCCCAGAACGCCGCCGCCGAATTCGACCCGCCCGGTCTCCCGCAGCGCGTCGAACCGGCGCTCGACCAGGTTCCGGATCTGCTCCTCCGAGAGCGAGAGTCCGTAGGGCGCGGTGACTTCCTCCAGCGCCCGCAGTTCCTGCGCCGCCGACCGCATCTGCACGGCAAGCGTCCCCGGCGCAAATTCGTGTTCCATACGCGCACCCCCCGTCTTTGCAGTATACCCACCCCGCGCCGCGGATACAAGTCTTGAAATTTGCTCCGTTTTGTGGTAATATCATAATGCAAAAAAGGAGAATCTTTTGCCTGTCTCAGGCAAAAGATTCTCCTTTTCCGCGTCCGGACCGGCCGTTACGCCGGCAGCAGCCCCGCATACCCCGCGGCAAGCCCGAGCGCCGCCGCGAGAAGGATCACGAAAATCGGGTGGAGCTTCCGGCGGCCCAGAAGCAGCATCATAAGGAAGATCGCGGCCGACGCGAGAAACGCGGTGCCCGCCGCCGCGCCGGGGAAAAACCCGTCCGGGAAAAAGACGGTCCGCCCCACGGAGACGGCGGCCGCGCCGATGAGGCCCACGACCGCGGGCCGGAGGCCCGCCATGCAGCCGGTGACAAACCGGCTCTTCCGGAACGCCGCGAAGCACCGCGCGACAACGAGGATGACGAGAAACGACGGCAGCACCACCCCGAGCGTCGCGCAGGCCGATCCCGGAACGCCGGCGGTCACCGAGCCGACGTAGGTGGCGATGTTCACTGCGAACGGCCCGGGCGTGCTCTCGCTCACGGCAATGAAATCCACGAGCGCCTGGGCGTCCATCCATCCGCGGGCGAGGACCTCCGACTGGATCATGGGGATCATGGCGTAGCCGCCCCCGAACGTAAAGGCGCCGATCTTGAAGAACGTGAAAAACAGCGTGAGGTAGATCATTTCTTCGCCCTCCTTTCCGCAAAGAGGGTATAGAGGAGTCCCGCCAGGGCGCAGCCCGCGAGCACCAGCGGGACATCGACGTTGAAAAACGCCACCGCCAGAAACGCCGCCGCCGCGACGGCGTAGGTGACCGCGTGCCTGGGGCACTGCCGGTACATGGACAAAAGCGCCCGGACAATGAGCGCCAGGACACCCGCGCGGATGCCGAAGAAGGCGAACCGGACCGCCCGGCTGCTCTCGAACGCGCCGAGGACGCGCGAGAGGGCCAGGATGATGAGAAACGACGGCAGCACCACGCCCAGGGTG
>DAOPLW010000301.1:0-2069 GCA_035391945.1 Oscillospiraceae bacterium
CAGATAGCGCGCGGGGATGATGACGTCGGTGTCCACGTTGTCTCCGTAGCAGTGCGCATGGCCTTTCGCGTTCATTTCCCCACCTCCTCAAAAAGTTCGTTCGGGTCGGTGATGCGGCCCGTCACGCCCGACGCGGCGGCGACCGCCGGGCTCGCGAGATAGACCTCGGATTTCACATGCCCCATGCGGCCGACGAAGTTGCGGTTTGTCGTGGAGACCGCCCTCTCGCCCTCGGCGAGGATCCCCATGTAGCCGCCGAGGCACGGCCCGCAGGTGGGCGTGGAGACGACGCAGCCCGCGTCCAGGAAGGTCGCGAAGTAGCCCGCGTCCATCGCCTGGCGGTAGATGAGCGGCGTCGCGGGGAGGATAATGGCGCGCACGCCTTTGGCGATGTGCCTGCCCTTCAGGATTTCCGCCGCCGCTTTGAGGTCGGAGAGCCGGCCGTTCGTGCACGAGCCGATGACGATCTGGTCGATCTTGACGTCCCCGGCCCCGGCGGCCGGACGCGTGTTCTCCGGCAGGTGCGGGAAGGCGACCGTCGGCGGGATGGCGGCAAGGTCGAAGGTGTACGTCGCCGCGTAGGGGGCGTCCGGATCGGCCTCATAGACCGTGTAGGGCCGCGTCACGCGCTCGTCCACATAGGCGCGGGTGACCTCGTCCACCGGGAAAATACCGTTTTTCGCGCCGGCCTCGATGGCCATGTTGGCGATGGTCATCCGGTCGTCGATCCCGAGGTGCTGGATGCCGTCGCCGGTAAACTCCATGGACATGTAGCGCGCGCCTTCGACGCCGATCTTCCCGATGATGTGGAGGATCACGTCCTTTCCGGAGACGAAGCGGCCGGGTTTTCCGGTGAGGACGAGCTTCATGGCGGCGGGCACCTTGAACCAGGTCTCGCCCACGGCCATGGCGGCGGCCATGTCGGTGCTCCCGACGCCGGTGGCGAAGGCGCCGAGGGCGCCGTAGGTGCAGGTATGGGAGTCCGCGCCGATGACGAGTTCGCCGGGGGCGACGAGGCCCTTCTCCGGGAGCAGCGCGTGCTCGATGCCCATTTCGCCCACGTCGTAGAAGTGCTCGATTTCAAATTCCTGCGCAAAGCAGCGGCTGCAGCGGCACTGCTCGGCGGACTTGATGTCCTTGTTCGGGACGAAGTGGTCCATCACGAGAACGATTTTCGAGGGGTCAAAGACCGCGTCGAAGCCGGCTTTTCGGAACTCCGCCTCGGCCAGGGGCGTCGTGATGTCGTTTCCCAGGACGAGGTCGAGTTTCGCCCGGATGAGCTGCCCTTCCTCCACCTTTTCCAGCCCCGCGTGCGCCGCGAGGATCTTCTGCGTCATGGTCATGCCCATGTCAGAGCGCCCCCTTTGCTTCATGCAGCTTATTGATGCCATTGAGGTAGGCCTTGATGCTGGCCTCCACGATGTCGGTGCTGATGTCGGTGCCGGTGTAGGTCTCTCCGTCGCAGGAGAGCTTCACCGTGACCGTGCCGATGGCCTCGCCCCCCGAGGAGACCGCGTGGACGGTATAGTCCTCCAGCGCGTAACGCCCCTTCACGATGCGGTCGACCGCGAAGAAGAGCGCGTCGATCGGCCCGTCGCCGCCGCCCTCCGCTTCCTCCGTGACGCCGCAGTGGGAGATGCAGACGGTCGCCTTCGGGGACGCGTCCGTCCCGCAGGAGACGGAAAAGCGCTCCAGCGTGTATTTGTCCCCGTCGCCTCCCGCCACGCTGCGCGTGACGATGGCCTCGATGTCGCCGTCGGCGACGGATTTTTTCTTGTCGGCGAGCTCCTTGAACCGGGCGAAGGCCTCGGCGAGCTGCTCCTCGGTCAGGTCGTAGCCCATGTCCTTCACCCAGACGCCGAAAGCGTGCTTGCCGGAGTGCTTGCCGAGCACCATCCGGTTTTTCGGGATGCCGATGTCCTCCGGACGCATGATCTCGTAGGTGGAGGGGTTGCCCATCGTGGGCGCGAACGCCTTCGCGCACGAGGCCGGCATCCACCAGCACGGCGTCCTGTGCAACCCCTCCACCTACGAGATCATGCGTCCGGAGGACATCGGCATCCCGAAAA
>DAOPLW010000302.1:0-2056 GCA_035391945.1 Oscillospiraceae bacterium
GATTTTTTCCGTCTGCTGAAAGGAACGTGTTACGTATGAAAGTTGTGTTTGCAGAATATCCCGAGACCCGCGGCAGGGACGTCTCCACAGAGCTCGGATACCTCCCGAAGGACGCGGTCGTGGAGTATGCCGTCTATGACGAAAAGAACCTCCCGGCCTACTACGCGGCCATGGCCGACGCGGACGCCGTTCTCACGGGCTTCGCGCCCATCGACAAAGCCGCCATCGACCACATGAAGCGCTGCAAGATCATCTCCGTCCAGGCCACGGGCTGGAACTTCGTGGACGACGCCTACGCCAGAAGCCGCGGGATCGCCGTGTGCGCCGTCGGCGAGTACTGCACGCAGGAGGTCGCCGACCACAGCATGATGATGATCCTCGCGCTCGAGAAGCAGGTCATGTACCTGCAGCGCCGGATCAACACGGACAAGGTCTGGGAGCTGGAGACCATCCAGACGAAGGGCGTGCGCCGCATCGAGGGCCAGACGCTCGGCGTCGTGGGCTTCGGCAAGATCGGCCAGGCCGTCGCTCGGCGCGCGCAGGCCTTCGGCATGAAGGTCATCGCGTACGATCCCTACCTTCCGAAGGCGGTCGCCGACAAGCTCGGCGCCGAGCTCGTGGATATCGACGAGCTTCTCGCCCGCGCCGACGTCATTACGGTCCATATGAACATGACGGCGGAGAACAAGGAGTTCTTCAACCGGGAAACCTTCGCGCAAATGAAGCGGAGGCCCATTTTCATCAACGTCGCCCGCGGCGGCATGGTGAACGAGGACGACCTGGCCGACGCGCTGGAAGGCGGCATTGTCCGCGGCGCGGGCCTGGACGTGCTCTCGAGCGAGTCCCCCGACCTTACGAAATGCAAGCTCACCGGGCGCGATAACGTCATCCTCACGCCGCACACGGCCTTTTATTCCGAGGATTCCATCGAGGCCTGCGAGCGCATTTCCATCCAGAACATCACCCATTACCTCAGCGGCGAGAAAGACAAGGTCTTCAAGCTCGTCAACGGCTGAAGACATTTTGGAGGTACGAACACCATGATGCCACTGACCGGAATCAGGGTCGTCGAGCTCGCCACCGTCGTGGCGGCCCCGACGGCGTCGCGGATGCTCTGCGCCTACGGCGCGGAGGTCATCAAGGTTGAGACGCTCATCGGCGATGAGATGCGGCGCGCCGGCGAGAGCGAGCAGGTGGTCTGCGAGGACTACAGAAACCCGCTTTTCACCGTTCACAACAGCAACAAGACCTTTACGGCCATCGACCTGAAGAAGCCCGAGGGCATGGAGGCGTTCCTGAAACTCCTTGCCGGCGCGGATGTTTTCATCACGAACGTGCGCAAAGCGTCCCTCGCGCGGATGGAGCTCGACTACGAGAGCGTGAAGGACCGCTTCCCGCGGCTTGTCTACGCCCACTTCGCAGGCTTCGGCCCCAAAGGCCCCGCCGCGAACAACCCGGGCTTCGACAGCACGGCCTTCTGGCTGCGCTCCGGTCCCATCGCGGACTGGCAGGTCGAGGGATACCATCCCTTCACGCCCACCTACGCCTTCGGGGACATGGCCACAAGCTCCGTTCTCGTGAGCGGCATCCTCATGGCCCTCATCGGCCGCGCGTCGACCGGAAGGGGCACCTTCGTCACGACCTCCCTCTTTGCCAGCGGCATCTGGTGCAACGCGGTGGGCGTTGTCGAGACGCAGCCGCAGTTCGGCCGCGTCCTCAATCCGGACCCGCTGCGCCCGGCCGACCCGCTGTGCAATTTCTACCGCTGCAAGGACGGCAGATGGATCGGCGTATATGACAACGAGTACAAGCGCGAGCGGGAAAAGTTCGCGAAGGTCTACGGCCTTCCCGAGCTCATGGCCGACCCGCGCTACGCGGACCTGGAGACCATGCGGAAAGAGGACGCGGCGCCCGCGCTCGTAGAGAAGCTCAACGCGCTCTTCCTCACGAAGACGAGCGACGAATGGAGCGAATACCTGCTCAAAAACAACGTGGCCTGCCAGACGGCCCGCCGCACCCGCGAGGTCGGTTCCGACGCGCAGGCGGGCCGTCTGGC
>DAOPLW010000303.1:0-2055 GCA_035391945.1 Oscillospiraceae bacterium
TGCACGGCGATTTTTCGATGTACGAGATTATTCAGCGCTGATCGCGCCAACCGGGCAAGCGCCCTCGCAGGTGCCGCAATCGATGCAGGCGCCGGGATCAATCACATACACGCCGCCGTTCGGAGAAATCGCTCCAACGGGGCAGACACCCGCGCAGGTGCCGCATCCGACGCAGGACGGACCAATTTTACGTGCCATGAAACACACCTCCATATAAAATAACTCATACTCCGCCACAGATCGCGGTTTTTTGACAGACCGCCTTCTATAACACTTAACATTTTAGCACGAAATCCTGAAAAAGCAATCCCGTTTTTTGCAATCGGGATTATTTTCCCAAGGCGGTATATGCCAGTCCGCGCAGGATAAAATAGTGGAGAGGGGGCGGCGGCATGAAGCGGGGAGAGCGATCCGGGAAATGAACAACGAACGCTTTACGAACGGCGCGCGCGCCGCGCTGCGTCTGGCGCGCGAAAACGCGGCGCTCCTGGGCCACGGCTATATCGGCAGCGAACACATCCTGCTGGGGCTTGCCTGTGAAGGAAACGGCCTTGCCGCCCGCGCGCTGCACCGGGCGGGCCTGACGGAGGAGCGCCTGCGGGAGGCCGTCGTGGAGGCCGTCGGCGCCGGCACACCGGGCCAGGCACCTTTTCAGGGACTGACCCCGCGGGCCAAGCGGGTGGTGGAGGCCGCCGCCGCCGAGGCCGGCCGCGCGGGATTCAGTTACATCGGCACGGAACACCTCCTTTTCGGGGTGCTTTCCGGAGAAGACGGCGCGGCCGTGCGGGTCCTGCGTTCGCTGGGCGCGGACGTACCGCGGCTGCGGATGGAGGCGGGCGGCGGAACGCGGAATATGGAACAGGAAAACCGGAGCAGAGGGGCGAGAGAGGGCATGGCGACCGAGAGCAAGATGCTGCAGCATTTCACCAGGGATCTGACGCGGCAGGCGCGGGAAGGCGGCCTGGATCCGCTCATCGGGCGCGCCAGAGAGCTGGCGCGCGTGCTGCAGATCCTCTCGCGGCGGACGAAAAACAACCCCGTGCTCATCGGTGAGGCGGGTGTGGGCAAGACCGCCGTGGCCGAGGGCCTCGCGCAGCGCATCGTTGCGGGGGACGTGCCGGAAAACCTCCTCGGCAAGCGGATACTGACGCTGGACGTGGCCGGCATGGTGGCCGGCACGAAGTACCGCGGCGAATTCGAGGAGCGCGTGCGCGGGGCGATCGAGGAGGTGCAGCGGGCGGGAAACATCATCCTCTTCATCGACGAGCTCCACGCGGTCGTGGGCGCGGGCGCGGCGGAGGGCGCGGTGGACGCGGCAAACATCCTCAAGCCGGCCCTCTCGCGGGGCACGCTCCAGGTCATCGGCGCCACGACCCTCGATGAGTACCGCCGCTATATCGAAAAGGACGCCGCCCTCGAGCGGCGTTTCCAGAGCGTGCAGATCGCGGAGCCGACGCAGGAAGAGGCCGTTTCGATCCTGCGCGGCCTGCGCGACCGCTACGAGGCCCACCACAGGCTGACCATCACGGACGAGGCCCTCGTGGCCGCGGTGCGCCTCTCGGTGCGCTACATCACCGGGCGGTTTTTGCCGGACAAGGCCATTGACCTCGTGGACGAGGCGTCCTCGCGCGTGCGCATGGCGCAGCTGACCGCGCCGCCGGACCTCCGGCTCCTGGAGGAGCAGATCACGAAGCTCGCCCAGGAGAAGGACGAGGCCGTGCGCGCCGCGGAGTTCGAACGCGCGGCCGCCCTGCGCGACACGGAACAGCGCCTGCGGCGCAAGGCCATGGAGCTGCGCATGGGACGGCAGGGCGAGCGCCGTGCGGTAACGGAGGCGGACGTGGCTGCAGTCGTCGCCGGCTGGACGGGCATTCCGGTCTCCACCCTTACGCGCGACGAAACGGAGCGCCTGCTGCATCTGGAGGAGGAGCTCTCCCGGCGCGTCGTGGGACAGGAGGAGGCCGTGCGCGCGGTGTCCGACGCGATCCGCCGCTCGCGGGTGGGCCTGCGCGACCCGAAGCGGCCCATCGGGTCCTTCCTCTTCCTCGGGCCGAG
>DAOPLW010000304.1:0-2039 GCA_035391945.1 Oscillospiraceae bacterium
CCTCCTCCTTGCTCATGCCGCGGTGGCGGCGCAGCCCCTCGGTAAGCTGAAAGCCGATCGTGAGAAGGGGGTTCAGGCTTGTCATGGGCTCCTGGAAGATCATGCCCATTTTTTTGCCGCGCACAGAGATGAGCTGCCGCTCCGACATGGCGGTGAGCTCCTCCCCCTCCAGAAAGATATGGCCGGACGCCACCCTGCCGTTGAGCGGCAGAAGGCCCATCACGGAGAGCGTGGTCACGCTCTTGCCACAGCCGCTTTCGCCGACCATGCAGAGCGTTTCGTTCTGCCCGATTTCAAAGCTCAGGTCGCGCAGCACGGGATAGTCCTTTTTGCCGATACGGAACGTGGTCACCAGATGTTCGACGGAGAGCACCTTCTCGTCCATGGTTGCTGCTCCTCCTTTCCCAGAGGGGTAAATGGTTTCTTTTGTGTCATAAGGCATGGCGGAAATCGCTTTTCGCCATGCCTTATGACGCAGCGCCGCGCCGCGGGCGGAGGGTCTCCTCCGCCCGCGGCTGCAGCCGCGAAATACTTACTGCGCGAAAGTGAAGTCCTTGAGGTAGAAGGTTCCGCCGGCGTCCAGGGTCACGTTGGCATAGGCGCTGTTGAACGCGAAGCGGTTGATGTTGTTGTAAACGGGGGCCACGTCGGCGTTGTCCATGAGGAAGTTGTTCGCCTCGGCGAGCTTCTCCAGACGCACGGTGTCGTCGGCGGTCATTTTGCCTTCCTCGATCAGCTGGTCGAGCACCGGGCTGTCGACGCGGGTGCGCTTGGAGCTGTTGACGCTGTGCCAGTTCGGCTCGAGAAGCTCGGTGCCGTCGCGGGTCACGTTGGACCAGGCCGCGAGCGTGATGTCGAAGCGGTTGTCGGTCTTGCTCTCGGTGAGCCACGCGGACCAGTCGATGGCTTCGATCTCGACGTTGTTGAAGCCGGCGGCCTTCAGGTTCGCCTGGAAGTATTCACCCATCGGCGTATAGGCGGGCGTGCTCGGGACCAGGAACTTGATGACCTCGTCCTGCCAGCCGTTGTCCTCGATGAGCTTTTTGGCGCCCTCCAGGTCGTAGCCGATGTTGTGGCTCTCGATGGATTCGTCATAGCCGAAGACGCTCGGGCCGATGATGCTCTTGGCGTAAGTCGCGTAGTTCTCCATGACGTAATCCACATAGCCCTCGCGGTCAAGCGCCTTGACGATGGCGGTGCGGAAGTCCAGGTTGGCCATGAGGGGGTTGATATAGGAGTTGGGACGCAGGGCCACGTAATAGATCTGCGCGGCGTCGGAGGTGGCGAAAGTCACATTCGACATGGACTCCACGCGGCTGATGGACTCGACGGAGAGGACGGGCATAAAGTCGGCCTCGCCGGTCTCCAGGCGGGCAAGGGCGGTGGATTCATCGGTGATGATGGTCATGGTCACGTCCTTGATGGTGGGTGCATCTCCCCAGTAATCGTCATTGCGGGTCAGGACGACGTCGGAACCGGACACGGAGGAGACGAACTTGTACGGGCCGGTGCCGCAGGGATCGACCATCAGGTCCTGATTCGCCTGGGCGGTGGGGGAGACGATGGCGGAGTTGGTGTGGGCCAGCTTCGCGGTGAGAACGCCGTCCTCATATTTGAGGTTGAAGCGGATGGTGTAGTCGTCGAGGATATCCATGCTGTCGATGGAGGCGGCCAGAGAGGCGCGGGCGGAGCCGAAGTCCGGATCCATGATGAGGTCGAAGGTGTACTTCACGGCCTCGGCGTTGAAGTCGGTGCCGTCCTGGAACTTGACGCCCTGGCGAAGCTTCACGGTGGCGCTCAGGCCGTCCTCGGAATACTCGGGCAGGCTTTCGGCCAGCAGCGGCGTGTAGCTGCCGTCCGCCGCGATGCGGTAGAGGGTCTCATAGATCTGCGCGTTGACATAGGTGGAGGCGCTGTCGTTGGTGCGCAGGGGATCGAAGCCGGTGAAAGGCGCGGTCAGGACGACGTTGAACATCTTGTCTTCCTGGACCGGGGTTTCGGAAGCGGGGGATTCCGAAGCGGGGGTCTCGGTTTTGGTG
>DAOPLW010000305.1:0-2009 GCA_035391945.1 Oscillospiraceae bacterium
AGACCCCGCAGAGCGCCGCGATCTTCCGCGCAACGCCCGGCTCGGCGGCGCCGTTTCGCTCCGCCGCGCGGCTCATGGCGACCATGCCGATCGCAACCGCGCTCCCGTGGGAGACACGAAAACCGGAGGCCTTCTCTATGGCGTGGCCGACGGTATGGCCGAAATTGAGGAGCTGCCGCCGCCCGTTGTCGCGTTCGTCCTCCTCCACCACCGCGCTTTTGAGCGCACAGCAGCGCAGGACCACGTCCTCGATCCCGTCCCGGATGTCGCGGACGCCCAGCAGGCGGAAAAGCGCTTTGTCCAGAATAACGCCGTACTTGATGACCTCCGCCATGCCGTCGGAAAATACCGCCTGCGGCAGCGTGCCGAAAACGGCGCAGTCGCAGAGGACGAGGCTCGGCTGCCAGAAAGCGCCCGCGAGGTTCTTCCCGGCGGAAAGGTCCACAGCGGTCTTCCCGCCCACGGAGGCATCCACCGCCGCGAGCAGCGTCGTGGGAATCTGGATGAAGTCGATTCCGCGCTGGTACACGGCGGCCGCGAAGCCCCCCAGATCGCCCGGGACCCCGCCGCCGAGCGCGACGAGCAGGTCCGAGCGGGTCAGTCCGGCCGCGGCCATGTGATTCAGGACGGTACCCAGCAGGGAGAAATTCTTGCTCTCCTCCCCCGCGGGGAAGAAAAAGCCCGTCACGTCGTACCCGGCCGCGCGGAAGGAGGCCTCCACGGCGCCGGCATAGAGGCTCCCGACCGTTTCGTCGGAGAGAAGAAACACCCGGCAGGGCGCCTTCACCCGCGCGGCGAGGGCTCCGCAGTCGGAGAGTATCCCGCGGCCGACATGGATGTCATAGCTGTGTCCGGTCTTTACGCGGATGCTCCTCACGGCGTTTCTCTCCCCTCCGAAAGCGTTTTGAGTTCCCTGCCCTCCCGGAGCAGGCGGCAAAGGGCCGTTTCGTCCCCCGCGCGCAGGGCGTTTTCATATTCCCGCAGACGCTCCATCAGGTACGAGAGCTCCGCGCCAAGGGCCTCGCGGTTGCGCAGGAAGAGCTCCGTCCACATCCGCTCGTTCAGGAGCGCCACGCGCGTCATGTCCTTGAAGCTGCCGGCGGAAAAGCCGCGGTTTTTCTGCGCGGTCGGACTTTTGACGTAGGCGCTGGAGACGACGTGGGCGAGCTGGGAGGTGTAGGCGACCGTCCGGTCGTGCTCCTGGGCCGTCGTGAGCGTCAGCGCTCCGAAGCCGAGCGCGAGAAAAAAGTCCTGCAGCGTCCCGCGCGCCGCGGCAGATTCCCCCTCCGGGGGCACGAGGATCATGGAGGCGCCGTCAAAAAGCCCGTCGCGCGCGGCGGCATAGCCGGAGCGTTCGGTACCCGCCATGGGGTGTCCGCCGAAAAAGGAAAAGCCGTACCGGGAAGCGAGCGCGAACCCCGCGCGGCAGACCTCCGTTTTGACGCCGCAGCAGTCGAATACGATCTGATTCTTTTCAAGAAGCGGCGCCTTGCCGCGCAGCCACTCCATGGTCTCCCCCGGCCGGAGCGCGACGGCGACAAGGTCGCACGCGGGAAGCGTCTCATCGGTCAGGACGCCGGATACCGCGCCGTCGCGCCGCGCCGCGTCGAGGACCGCCGGGTCCGTATCAAAACCATACACCATATGGGGCGTGCGCGCAACCACGGTTTTGGCCAGGGAGCCGCCGATGAGTCCCAGCCCGACGACGCCGACGCGCCGCTGCGGCACCGGATGGGCGCGGCCGCCCGTGCAGGGTGGGTCCGTCAGCTCGGTGCGCCGAGGTTCATCTCGTCCGGGTGCATGCCGACACGCGTGCCGTCGTCGAGGGTCGCGATCTCGCTCAGATCGAGGTCGTCGAGCTCGAAGTCGAACACGTCGATGTTCTGCGTGATCCGCTCGTCGTGGACGGACTTCGGAATGACGATCAACCCGTTCTGCAGGTGCCAGCGAATCAGCACCTGGGCAGCCGACTTGCTGTGCCGGTCCGCGATGCGAGTGATGATCGGATC
>DAOPLW010000306.1:0-2004 GCA_035391945.1 Oscillospiraceae bacterium
CTCCTACGTCATGTCGATCGACCCCGCGCGGAAGCTCAACACCTACAACAAGGGCAAGTACCTCCTGCGGCGCGCCTTCGAGGGCCCGTGGCTGCCGCTGGACATTCTCTACCGCGAAAAAGCCGCCTTCTCCGACGCGGTGGGCCACTCCATGGTGGACCACCTCAAGGCCCGGGCGGAGAGTCTGTACACCACCGCGGAGTTCGAGCGGCGCCGCAGGCGTTTCGTCCACGGTACGCCGTTTACGAAGGAATCCCTGCTCTACCGCGAGATTTTCGAGAAATATTACCCCGGGCAGGGCGAGATGATCGCGGACTTCTGGATGCCCAACCGCGCCTGGGAGGGCTGCGACGTGGACGATCCGTCCGCGCGCGTGCTCTCCAACTACGGCGCGAGCGGGAAATAAAAATCGACGCCTCCCGCGCCGGAACGTCAAAAAAGCCGCTTTGGCGGCTTTTTTGCATGATCCGGACTTCCGCCCCGCGCCGTTCTGCACGACAGAGCTCCGCAGGGATTTCCGCACGCTGCTCCCCGCCGCTCCGGGGCGCGCCTGACGCTCCTGCCTCTCCCGCATCCTCTTCCCGCGGGTTTCGTCCCCGCCGCGCCGCATATTTTCGGGCAAAGCGCGGTACCATGAAATGGGCTTCGCGCCGGCCGGCGCGAGGCCCGGGGAAAGGGCGGTGCGGCGATGCGCGGGTTTTGCGGGGGACTCCCGGCTCTTTATCGGAGGGCGGGGCACCTCTTCTTTGGAGCCGCCGCGCTCGCGCTCATTCTCTGCGTCCTGTTCGGCGGCCGGGAAATCGGCCTTTCGGACAACGGGGATTTCGCCCGGGTGATGGCGGCCTCCTCCCTCGCCGGGGAAACGCCCGGCGAGCGCTTCTCCTACGTCGGCGCATATACCGTCAGGCTCACGGAAGATAGCGCCATGGGGAACATACGCCGGATCCTCTTCGGCGCGGAAGGGCTGCGGGACTATCCCTCCGTGCAGGTGCTCTTCGTCCGGCTTTCGGTGGTCCTCAATCTGATTTACAATCGAATGGCCGGATGTGATCCGGCGCTTTACCGTCTCGGCTTCCTCGGCGCGCTCTATGCGCTCCTCTACGCGGCGGTCCTCGCGTTTCTCTTCGCCCAGTTCCAGATCAGGCGCCCTTTCGCTGATTTCGTTCTGAAGTGCATGGTCATCGTCGTCCTGTGCGACGTGGGATATATCACCTACTTCAATTCACTCTATGGCGAGGCGCTCCAGATTATCTTTCTGGTCTTCTGCGCGGCCTGCCTCGTCCGGGTGCTGCTGCATCGTCCGGGGCGGGCCGACATCGTCCTGTGCGCGGCCGCGGCCGCAGGCTTCGGCGCTTCCAAGTTCTTTAACCTCCCGGCGGCGGTCCTGATCGCGCTTCTGCTAGAAGGCATCATTTTCATCCGGACGAAGCGGAAGACGGCGATCGTATGCGGCGTTCTCGCCGTTGCCGTGCTCGGCGCGGTCCTTGCCGCCGTCCCGGCGTGGATGGACACGGAAACGACGTACAACGCCGTGTTTTTCGGCGTGGTGCGGGACGTCGACGAGGCGACCGCCGCGCGGTACCTCGAGGATCTCGGCCTCCCCGCCGACGCCGCCCGGTTCCGGGACACGAACTATTACGTCCAGGGCGTCCCTGAGGCGCTCGCGGAGAGCGGATACGCCGAAAAGCTCCTCTCGCTCTCCAAGACGGACCTGCTCCTCTTTTACCTGAGGCACCCGGCGCTGCTCTGGCGGCAGATGAACGTCGTCGTCCTCAACTGCGGTTTTCTCCGTCCGTATTACCTCTCCAATTACGACGACACCTTTCCGCGCCCGACGTTTTCCCATCGCTTTTCCCTCTGGAGTGATCTCCGTCTGCGCCTGTCGTTCGACGGGTGGCTCGGGCTTCTGGGTGTCGCCGCCGCATTTTTTTCCGTGGTGCTCCCGCGGCGCGGGGGAAAAAGGCGCGGCGGCGCCGCGGCCGCCGCCGTCCTCGCGGCACTGCT
>DAOPLW010000307.1:0-1995 GCA_035391945.1 Oscillospiraceae bacterium
GCCGCGGTCGTCAGGCCCCGGACCTGTCTGTGTCCGGTGATGATGATGGTCCCCACGCCCAGAAAACCGATGCCGCTGACTACCTGCGCCCCGATCCGGGCCGGGTCGCCGACGCCGCCGTAGAATTCGAAAAGGTATTGGTTGACGAGCATGGCCATTGCCGCGCCCAGGCAGACGAGCATATGCGTGCGCAGGCCCGCGGCGCGCCCCTTGCGGCCGCGTTCGTAGCCGATCACCCCGCCGCAGAGGACGGCGAGGAGCAGCCGCAGGATTACGGTGGGGAAGTTGATTCCCTCAAAATATTGCACAATCTCCGGGAGCATGGGGCATCCTCCTTTTCGATTTATTGCTGCAACCGGCGCGCGAGGGCCGCGAAGGCCTCCATGTCGAGCCGCTCACCCCGCACGTCCGCCGGAAGCGCGCAAGCGGCGATGGCTGCGCGCACGCGCTCCCGGTCGCCGAAGGCGCTCGAGAGGGCGTTTTGCAGCGTCTTGCGCCGCTGGGCAAAGGCGGCGCGCACCACGCGGAAAAAGAAATCCTCGTCCGCGACGCACGGCGGCGGCGCGTGCGGGGTCAGACGCACGACGGAGGAAGTGACCTTCGGCGCGGGCAGGAAGCTCTCCGGCGGCACGTCGAAAAGGATCTCCGGCGCGGCGTGGTACCGCGTATAGACCGAAAACGCGCCGTACTCCGGCGTACCGGCGGCGGCGCACAGGCGCAGCGCCACCTCCCGCTGCACCATGACGGTCATGCTGCAAAAAACGCCCGCCTCCAGAAGCGCGGTCAGGGCGGGCGTGGTGACGCTGTACGGCAGGTTGGCGCAGACGACCGGCCGGAGGCCGGGCAGATGCTCCTTTGTGAAGGCGGCAAGGTCCAGACGCAGCACATCGCCCGGGACGACCTCGACGTTCGGCACGCCCGAGAGCGTTTCGGAGAGCAGCGGCAGAAGTTTTCTGTCCAGCTCCACCGCCGCGACTTTTCCGGCCCTCCGCGCGAGGGCGCGCGTGAGCGATCCGACGCCGGGGCCCACCTCCAGGACACCGGTTTTTTCATCCAGTCCCGCCGCCTCGGCAATGCGCTCCGGCACGGCGGGATCAATGAGAAAGTTCTGCCCGAGCGCCCTGGAGAAGCGAAAGCCGTGCCTGGCAAGGAGCGGCTTTAGATCACGCAGATTCGTTGGGTCCAAGGCGCGCCCCCCTTTCTCCCGCAAGAAAACGGCATCCCCGGGTCCCGCCGCGGGAGGCGGGACCCGGGCCCCCGTTCCAAGTTTCGTTTTCCGGCTGGCCGCGCCCCGCCCTACCGGCTCTCCAGGGCGATCTTCTCCTCCTTCGCGGAAGCGTGGACGAGGGTCACGGGGTCGGCATAGCTGTCGATGATCCGGACCGCGATCTCGTCCTCGAGCTCCTTCTGGATGAGGCGGCGCAGATTCCGCGCGCCGTATGTGAGGGAGTAGGATTTTTTGGCGAGGTAATCCGTCAGGCTCTCGTCCCATTCGAATTTCACGCCCTTTTCAGCGAGCGAATCGCGCAGCTCCGAAAGCATGAGCCGGGCGATGGCCGTGAAGTTCTCCTCGGTAAGGCGGTTGAAGTAGACGATCTCGTCCACGCGGTTTATAAACTCCGGACGCAGAAAGTCGCCGAGCGCCTTGAGCGCCCTGTCCTTGCCCTGCTCGTTTAAGCTCTTATTGAAGCCGACCGAGCCGGTTTTCTTGTCGCTTCCGGCATTGGAGGTCATGACGATGACCGTGTTCTCAAAGTTGACGCGCCGGCCGTGGGCGTCGGTGAGGTAGCCGTCGTCCAGAATCTGGAGCAGGACGTTGAGGACGTCCGGGTGCGCCTTCTCGATCTCGTCGAAAAGAACGACCGAGTAGGGCTTGCGGCGGATCTTCTCGGTGAGCTGCCCGGCCTCGTCGTAGCCGACGTAGCCCGGAGGCGAGCCGATGATCCGGGAGACCGCATGCTTCTCCATGAATTCGGACATGTCCAGACGGATGAG
>DAOPLW010000308.1:0-1981 GCA_035391945.1 Oscillospiraceae bacterium
TCCACGTCCCTGCGGCGCCAGCCGCAAAGCGGTGCCATCATAACGTCTTTACGGCGCGGCCGCCTCGCCCCTTGCGGGGCAACCGCCGGCGATGCCATGCCGCACGGACGCTCCGCGTCCCTGCGGCGGCAGCGTGCGCGCGGGCTGTTTTTATGCTTTGCGCTCGCATGGTCCGGCCGCTTATGAAACAGGGAATTCCATCGGAACGAAAATAGAGGGAGGCAGCTTTCATGAGAAAGGCAGAAACAGTCAAAACCGTACTGATCGCCGGCGCAGGCACCATGGGGACGTCCATGGCGCAGATCTTTGCGCAGCATGGCTTTCAGGTGATCCTGCACAACCGGCGGCAGCCGTCCCTGGACCGCGCCCAGGGGCGCATCCAGGCCAATCTCGCGGCGCTGGAAGCCGGCGGCGCCCTGCAGGAGCCCAAAGAGCAGGTCTACGCCCGCCTGACGTTTACGACCGACATGGAGGCCTTCCGCAGGACCGATTATGTGGTGGAAAATATCGCGGAGGACCTTTCTACCAAGCAGGACTTTTTCCGCCGCATTGCGGACTTCGTTGCCGACGACGTGGTGCTCACCTCCAATACCTCGGGCCTTCGCGTGACGGACATCGCCCGGGCGGTCCGGAAGCCGGAGCGCTTCTGCGGCATGCACTGGTGGAACCCGCCGCACCTCATTCCGCTCATCGAGGTCACCAAGGGAGAGGAAAGCAGCCAGGAGGCCGCCGAAATCGCCCGCGACATGGGCGTCCGCGCCGGCAAGAAACCCGTCATCATCCAGAAGGACATCCTCGGGATCGTCGGCAACCGCCTGCAGTTCGCGGTGCTGCGCGAGGCGCTGCATATCCTGGAACTGGGCGCGGCGGACGCGCGAGCGATCGACGACGTCATGAAATACGGCCCGGGCTTCCGCTACCCGATCCTGGGGCCTCTGGAGACGGCGGATCTCGGCGGGCTGGACGTTTTCACCTCCATCAGCGAATACCTCTTCCCGGACCTCTCCGCCGCGCAGGAGAGCGGACTTCTCGGCGAACATAAGGCGCGCGGCGAATTCGGCGTCAAGAGCGGCAAGGGCTTTTACGACTACGCCGACGGCAGAGGCGAGGAGATCATCCGCCACCGCGACGAGCTTTTCCTGAAAGAGGCCAAGTACCTCTACGGGGACGGGAAGTAAGACGCCTCCCCCACCGGTTTTTACTCTGCGGCCTTCGCGCGGGCGCGGCACGAACGCTCCCTTCCGCGCGTGAAACGCACACCGAAAGGAATGGTCACTCCCTATGACAGTACTGGTCACCGGCGGCGCCGGTTACGTGGGCAGCCACACGGTCTTAACGCTGCTTGACGCGGGCTACGACGTGGTCATCGCCGACAATCTCTCCAACAGCAAACGCGAGGCGGTCGAGCGCGTGGCGGAGCTCGCGCACCGCTCGCCCGCGCTGGAGGCGATCGACCTCTGCGACAGCGAAGCCGTGGGCGCGCTCTTTCAGAAGCATACGTTCGGCGCGGTCATGCACTTCGCCGGCCTCAAGGCGGTGGGAGAATCCGTGGCGCAGCCGCTCCTCTATTACCGGAACAATCTCTTTTCCACAGTCAACCTGCTCTCGTCCATGGCCCGTTTCGGCGTGCGCCGGCTGGTCTTCTCCTCCAGCGCGACGGTCTACGGCTCTCCCGAAAGCGTCCCCATCTCCGAGGACGCGCCGCTTCACGCCACAAACCCTTACGGGCAGACGAAGCTGATGCAGGAACAGATCATCCGCGACGTCTGCGCGGCCGATCCCGGCTTCCACGCGGCGCTGCTTCGCTACTTCAACCCCGTGGGCGCGCATCCCTCCGGCCGCATCGGCGAGGACCCGTTCGGCGCCCCCAACAACCTTATGCCCTATATCGCGCAGGTCGCCGTGGGGCGCCTCTCGCGCCTGGCGGTCTACGGGAACGACTACCCCACGGCGACCTGCGCGATATAGGGCATAAGGTTGT
>DAOPLW010000309.1:0-1966 GCA_035391945.1 Oscillospiraceae bacterium
CTCGGCATGATCTCAGCGAGCGCGCTCGCCGACGCGCAGGACGCGCTCGCGGCGGCGCAGGACACCGTAACATCCGCGGAAAGCGACCTGCTTTCCGCGTACAACGCCTACCAGTGGGCCGTGCGCGGCACGATCGCCGGGTAGAGAAGGGGAGAAACCGATATGAAACGACTGGTAGCGGCCCTGGGCGCCGCCTGCCTGATTTTTGCCCTGGCCGGGTGCTCGAAGAGCGAGACGCCGGCTTCCGACGCGCCGGAAAGCACGCCCGTGGAGGTGTCGGACGTGACGCGCGGCGAGATCGCCGCGGAGAGCCGTCTTTCCGGACAGGTCACGGCCGCCAGAAATCTGGCGGTCTATGCTCCCACCACCGCGGAGGTGCTGGAAGTGCTCGTCAAAAACGGCGACGCCGTGGAGGAGGACCAGGTCCTCCTGCGGCTCGACGGGGGCGACGTCCAGAAACAGTACGACTCGCTCTACGACAACTACACGCGCACCAAAACCCTCATGGATGAGCAGATCGCCGCGGCGAAACAGGGCGTGGAAGACGCAAAGACGCTCACGGACCAGCAGGTGACCCTGGCGGAGCAGAGCGCCTACAACACAAACGAGCTCTTTCAGATCGGCGCGGCCTCCCAGCTGGAAGTGGACAATGCCAACAACGCCGCCGAGCAGGCCCGCATCAACGCGGAGAGCACCGTGCGCCAGGCCGAGCTGGCCGTGACGCAGGCGGAGACGAACGCCGCGTCGACCCTCCATACGCTCGAGGACAATCTCGACACGATGAAGGACGTTTTGGACGACACGACGGTGAAAGCGCCCATCGCGGGCGTGGTCTCGGGTCTGTCCCTCACCAAGGGCTCGATGGCCACGCCCCAGGCGGCGGTCTGCACCGTCTCCGAGGAGGGCAACGCCCGGGTCTCCCTCGCCGTTTCCGAGTCGGTGCAGCGCTACCTCGCCCCGGGCGACGAGGTCCAGGTCACGATCGCCTCGCTTTCGAGCGACCCCTTCGCGGCGACGATCCGGAGCGTCTCTCCGTCGCCCAGCCAGGTGACTTCGCTCTACGACGTGAGCATCGAGCTCCCCGAGGGCATCGAGGCGACGAACGGCATGTTCGCGGACGTGACGGTCAAGACCGAACGGCATGACGATGCCGTACTCGTTCCCACGGAGGCCGTCCTGAGCAACGGTACCGAGTCGTATGTCTTCGTCGTGAACGCGGACTTAACGGCCGCGCGCGCCGTGGTGACGACCGGCCTCATCGGGAGTACCCAGACCGAGATCACGAGCGGTCTTTCCGGCGGTGAACAGGTCGTCACCAAAGGGCAGAGCTATCTTTCCGACGGCGCTTCCGTCCGCGTCGTGACGGGGGAGGAAACGGCATGAAGCTGGCCGATTTCTGCATCCGGCGCCATGTGACGACGATCATGATCTTCGTCGTGCTCGCCATCTTCGGCACCATGGCGTTCCAGAACCTCTCGCTGGCGCTGCTGCCGAACATGGAGATTCCCATGGCCGTGGTCTACACAACCTATAGCGGCGCGGGGCCGGAGGAGGTCGAGCAGCTCGTCACCCGGAAGCTGGAGGCCGCCTGCGCGAGCGTGAACGGCATGAAGAGCTTAAGCTCCACCTCGGCGGAAAACATCAGCACGATCATGGTCACCTTCGAGGACGGGACCGACATGGACACCGCGGCCCTGGACCTGCGCGAGAAGATCGACCTCGTCAAGTCCTCTCTGCCGGATGACGCCTCCGCGCCGATGGTGGTCAAGATCGACCCGGACATGATCCCCGTGGCGGTCATTGCGCTGCAGGGAGACGATCTGGCCGCGCTCCAGACCCAGGCGGAGGACAGCATCGCGCCCGTCCTGGAGCGCATCGACGGCGTGGCCTCGGTGGACATCACCGGCGGCTACGACAAGGAGATTGCGGTGGACACCTACGCCAGCAGCCTGGCGGGCTACCACCT
>DAOPLW010000310.1:0-1944 GCA_035391945.1 Oscillospiraceae bacterium
CAATGGAAAGGCGCTGTTTCTGCCCGCCGGAGAGCTGGCAGGGATAGGCGTCCGCCTTGTCGGAGAGGCCCATCTTGCCGAGAAGCGCCAGAGCCGTCTCCCGGACTTCCGCCGGCGGGCGCTTCTGGACCCTTACGGGCGCGTCGGTGACGTTTTTCAGCACCGAGTAGTGCGGAAAGAGGTTAAAATCCTGAAACACGAGGCCGAAGCACCCGCGCAGCTTCCGGAGCGCCGCGGCATCCGCATAGACGGCGCTTCCGTCCTCCCCGCGCCGCGCGGCATACCCGCCGAGGTAGCGCAGCTCGCCCTCGTCGAGGCGCTCGAGCAGCGTCGCGCAGCGCAGCAGCGTCGACTTCCCCGAGCCGGAAGGCCCGATGACCGCCACCACCTCGCCGCGGGCGACCTGAAGCGTGATGTCCTTTAAGACCTCCAGGTCCCCGAAGGATTTGCGCGCATGGTTGAGTTCCAGGATGTTCATGGTAGAAGCCGTCCCTTACTGATAATAATCGAGCCGGCGCTCGCAGTACTCCATGCCGTAGGCCACGGCGAGGTTGAAAATATAGTAGAACACGCCGGCCACCACAAAGGCCATGACGTTCCCCTGCGCGCCGACGATGGCCTTGGCGACGGTGAAGACCTCCCAGACGGAGAGGACGAAGGCCAGAGACGTGTCCTTGACGAGGGTAATGACCTCGTTCGTCACGGCCGGGAGCACGCGCTTTACCACCTGCGGCAGAACGATGCAAAGAAAGGTCTGCCCGCGCGTGTACCCGAGCACCTCCGCCGCCTCGTACTGCCCGCGCGGCATGGACTGGATGCCGCCGCGGTAAATCTCCGCAAAGTAGGCCGCATAGTTGATGACAAACCCGATGATGACCGCCGTGAAGCGGTACGAGGTCGTCAGCGGCACTTTGAAGAGGTAATACGGCCCGAAGAAGACCACCATGAGCTGAAGCATGAGAGGCGTGCCGCGCATGATGGAGATATAAAATTTGATCACCGTGCGTAGCACGACGTTTTTCGACATGCGTCCGAACGTGACGAGCATGCCCAGCGGCAGGGAAAACAGCAAGGTCAGGCAGAAAATCTCAACCGATTTTACCATACCGCCCGCCATTTGCGCAACCATTGCTTCCAGGGACATGAAAATTCTCCTCCCATGCGCAGTTCGGCCGCGTTCCCGCGCCGCGGGGAAGCGGCTCCGGCCTGTCGGAGAAGCCCTTCGGCTTCTCCGACAGGCCGGGACTCATTTTCTGAAACAGCGTAAACCGGTTCAGAAACAGTTCGTCAGACGCGAAAGACAACCCGGATGGTTTTCTTTCACAATTTTTTCTTTCCGACCCTCCCGCCCGAGAGGGTTTTCGGCAGGCCGCGGCCGCATCCCCGCGCCGCGCGGGGATGCGGCCCTTCGCGCATGCGTTATTTGCCCAGGATCACGCTGTCGGTCAGATCCCACTTCGCGGCGATGGTGTCGAGGGTCCCGTCCGCCGCCATGTCGTAGAGGGTCGTCTGCACCTCGTCGCGCAGTTCATCGTTGCCCAGCTTGAAGCCGACGGCGTATTCCTCGGCCACAAGCGGCTCGTCCAGAATCACGAACTCGTCCCCGCGGGTCCCGATCTGGTATTTCGCCACGCCCACATCCATGGCGATCGCGTCCACCGCACCGGACTCCAGGTTCATAAACGCCGTCTGGTAGTCCTCCACCTGTACCAGTTCCTTAAAGGAGTCGAGCAGGTCCTTGGACTCTTCCGCCTCCAGCGCATCCAGCGCGGAGGAGGCCACCTGCACGCAGACACTCTTGCCGGCAAGGTCCGCCTGCGTCGCGATACCGGCATCGGCCTTCACCACGAAAACCTGGCTGTTGTCCACGTAGGAGTCCGTCCAGCAGTACTGGTCCAGGCGGTCCGCGCTCTTCGTAAATCCGTTCCAGATGCAGTCGATGGT
>DAOPLW010000311.1:0-1944 GCA_035391945.1 Oscillospiraceae bacterium
CTCCTTTCGGGGGGCGCACGGCGCGCCTTCTTTTCCGCGGACGGGGGTATATCCGGTGCCGCCGCGGGTTAAAATGGAAGCATCATAACTGGGAGGTGGACAGCGTGGTCAAAGGCGTTTCCCGCAGGGTTATTCTGGTGCGTTCTCCCGACCCGAAGCTGTTTGAACAGGCGATCTTCATCGTGCGGGAGGAGGCAACCGGCCTGGGCGTCTCCTCGGAGGAGGTTCTCGCCGAAGCGCGCCGGGTGGCCGGCGGCTATACCCGCAGCCAGAGCGCGTGGGGAAAGTTCCGCAAACGTCTGTGGCCGCTTTTCTGCGCCGTGGCGGGAGCGGCGGCGGTGGGCACCGCGTGGTTCCTCAGCGCGGCGGGCATGCTGCCCCTATAAACGTGCCGCGGACGGCAGGCGCGGGGAGAGACTATATGGAAAGGACAAAATGCGAGAAGCGCAGGATGTCCATGTAGTCCGCCGCGGAATAGCACACGCTCTTGCCGTCCTCGAGCCTGGCGCCGGGGTAGAAGCTGCGGCTGTAGGCGGCTTCGTGCTTCTGAAAACGCACGACGATGTCGAAGTGATCCGGTAGCTTCACGACGCAGCGCGCGCGGTTTTTTACGCCCTCCGCCACGCCCGCGCGGATGGCCTTGACCGCCGCCCCCGGGTGCATGGAGACCGTCGCGCCGCCCACGCCGCGGCTGACCGCGACGGTGGCGATGCCGGGAATGAATTCCCGGGCGAAGTCGCACAGCGCCCTGTCGCCGGAGAGGAAACACACGGGGACGCCGAAATACCCGGCGGTGTAGGCGTTCATCATGAATTCGCTCATGCGCACGCCGTTGAGCGTCACGAATTCATTGCCGGTGTTCATCGTGTGGGAGAGGGGATTGCCCGGACAGGCCGCCCAGGCGTGGTAGCCGGTGAAAGCCACGGCGTCGAAACCGCCCGCCTCGATGCCGCTCATCATGGAGTAAGGATCGCCCGCCCAGCCGCGCATGATGCTCGCGCATTCGGGCAGAGCGGAGGGATCGATGTTCCGGGCGGTATCGTGCGCGTCGCGCACGAATATTTCCGTTACGCCAGCGTCCAGCGCGCCGTCACACGCGGCGCGCACTTCTTTTGTCATCTGCTTTTGGAAATAGCCGTAGTCGTTCGGGGTGCTGCGCTCGGTCTCCGCCCAGTCGGTAATCCCGCAGGTGCCCTCGATGTCGCTGCTGAGAAAAAGCTTCATGTAACCGTACTTCCTTCTCTCTCTTTTACAGACCGAGATTGCCCAGATTCAGGCCGCCGGTGAGTTTCGACATCTGCGCCGCGCCGTCCGCCTCGGCGCTCGCCATGGCGGCGTTCACCGCCGCGATGACGGCGTCCTGGAGCATCTCCACGTCCTCCGGGTCCACAGCCTCCGGGTCGATGACAAGGCTCATGAGCTCGCGCTTGCCGGTGACCTCGGCCGTGACCATGCCGCCGCCCGAGGAGGACTTGTAGGTCTTCGTCTCCAGCTCCGCCTGCATGGCGGCCATGTCCTGCTGCATCTTCTGGATCTGCTTCATCATGTTCATGTTTTTGCCGCCCATGCCGCCCATCGGGGGCATCCCGCGGCCGCCGTAGCCCTTTGCCATACCGCTTCTCTCCCTAAAGTATTTTCGTATTGCCGAATTTTCCGATCTCCGCGACGAGCGCGTCAAGCGGGTCCGCGCCCGCCGTCTTGAGTACCACGCGCGCCGGGGCGCCCGTGACCGTTTCGGCGGCGCTGGAAAGCGCGTCGCGCAGCGACGCCTTGTCCAGGAAATCCCGGTTCCCCGCGCAGTCGACCGTGAGGGTCAGCGTGCCGTCCCGCAACGCCGCCTTCGTGATGGCGGGATTGGACAAGAACGGGTAGTCGCCCGGGAAGAGCGCCGCGCGCGCGGCCGCCAGGATGCGTGGCCACACGTCGCCGCCCGGCGCCGCCGCG
>DAOPLW010000312.1:0-1941 GCA_035391945.1 Oscillospiraceae bacterium
TCCTTCCGAACCCCCTCCGGCTTTTCGGCGGGATAAAAAAGAGGCCGGCCAAAGCCGGTCTCTTTTTCAATTCGGTTTTGCTTACACGAGCTCCCAGGTGGAGGCGATGCCCATGCCGCCGCCGATGCAGAGGGTCGCAAGGCCCTTCTCGCACTTCTTGCCTTCCTTCTTGCGGCGAACCATCTCGCCGAGAAGGGTGACGATGATACGGGCGCCGGAGCAGCCGATCGGGTGGCCCATGGAGATGGCGCCGCCGTTGACGTTGAGGATCTCCTCGTTGAAGCCCAGGGTCTTGCCGACGGCAAGGGTCTGGGAGGCAAACGCCTCGTTGGCCTCGATGAGGTCGAGATCCTTGACTTCCCAGCCGGAGGCCTTCAGGGCGGCCTGGGAGGCGCCGATGGGGCCGACGCCCATGATGGAGGGATCGACGCCGGCCTGGCCGTAGCCGATCAGCTTCGCGACGGGCTTGAGGCCGAGCTCCTTGACCTTCTCGCCGGAGACGAGGATCATGGCGGCCGCGCCGTCGTTGATGCCGGAGGCGTTGCCCGCGGTGACCGTGCCGCCGTCCTTCTTGAAGGCGGGTTTCAGCTTGGCCAGACCCTCGGCGGTGGTGCCGGGCTTGCCGTGTTCGTCGACCTTGAACTCAATGGTCTCCTTCTTCTTCTTGACCATGACCGGAACGATCTCGTCCGCCATGCGGCCGGAGGCGTTCGCGGCGGCCAGACGCTGCTGGCTCTGCGCGGAATAGCGGTCCTGCTCCTCGCGGCTGACGTGCCACTGCTCGGCGACGTTCTCAGCCGTGATGCCCATATGGTAGTTGTTGAACGCTTCCCAGAGACCGTCCTTGACGAAGCCGTCGATGATCTTGCCGTCGTTCATTCTCTGGCCCCAGCGGCCGGAAGGCAGATAATAGGGGGCGGCGGACATGTTCTCGGAGCCGCCGACCATCACGATGTCGTGGTCGCCGCACTTGATGGAGCGGGCGCCCTCGACCAGGGACTTCATGCCGGAGCCGCAGACAAGATTCACCGTCATGGCGGAAACTTCCTTGGGGATACCGGCGTGGATGGAGCACTGACGGGCCATATTCTGGCCGAGGCCGGCGCCCACGACGTTGCCGAACATGACCTCTTCGATCTGCTCCGGCTTGATGCCCGCGCGCTTCATGGATTCCTTCATGACGATGACGCCCAGCTCAATCGCGGAGACATCCTTCAGCGAGCCGCCGAAGGTGCCGATGGCCGTTCTGCACGGCCCGAGGACATATACTTCTCTCATAATGTGTATTTTCCCTCCACATAAAAATTTCTTCTTACTTTCCCTTAAACGATAAGAAGACCTAACGCAGATATTATAGTACCAACGTGGTCAAACGTCAAGTCTTGAATCCTCCAAAGTGCGCGGAGCGGACGGATTCGCGCCTTTTTTTGGTAAAAGAGGACGCAAAAATTCTCTTGACAGATAATCCCGGCTATGCTACATTAACCGTACTAGTTCACTTAATACACGAAGACACGGAACGTCACAAAAAGGAGGCGGTGCGTCGGTGATCAGCCTGAATTACCGGGACGGCAGGCCCATATACGAACAGATCAAGGACGGACTGCGGCAGCTCATGGTCACCGGAGCGCTGCGCGAGGGCGAAAAGCTGCCCTCCGTAAGGGCTCTGGCGGCTTCGCTCGCCATCAACCCCAACACCATCCAGCGCGCTTATATGGAGCTGGAGTCGGAGGGATATATCTACTCCATCGCCGGCAAGGGCTCCTTTGCGGCCAACCGCACGGAGGTCGATAAGGCGCGCCGGGAACATCTCCTGAAACAGATCGACAAGGCGGTGCGCGAACTGCGCTACCTGGGCGTCTCGCGCGAGGAGCTCGTCGCGCGGGTGGCCGCCCGGACGGATAAGCCGCTTCCAAAGGAGGATAAACATGATTGAGGTAC
>DAOPLW010000313.1:0-1919 GCA_035391945.1 Oscillospiraceae bacterium
CGAGAACATAACAGCACATGCCCAGAAGCAGCGCCAGAAACAGGACCGCCGCCGGGGTCTCTTTTCGGATGTGCACGACGGCGCCCCCTTAAAAGTTGAAGTAGATGAAGGGATTGTACGTTCCCTTGACGATGTACGCGACCGAGACGAGAAAGACGCAGCCGGCGGCGAGCGCCCAGGTCCAGCCGAGCGCCGGGGCCCTTCGCTCCAGCCGGTCGTAGAGCCGGGGGAAAAACGGCGTGGAGCACAGGACGGCGAGGACCAGGCACAGCGCGTTTTCCCGGAGACTGAATATTGTGGAGGCGGAGGTGAGCGCCGCGCCTCCCAGGCCGAACATCGTGCCGAGGAACCGGAGCGCGGACGGGAGGTCCGGCGCGCGGAAAATGACGCAGCCGGTGACAAAAAAGAAGACCACGCAGAAGTTCCCGAAGATGGGATGCCGCCGCACGGCGTTACCCGCGGGCGTGCGCTTTTCGAGCATGAGAAAGGTCCAGTTGAAAAGGCCCCAGACGACGAAGGTCCAGCTCGCGCCGTGCCAGAGCCCGGTGAGAAACCAGGTCACAAGGAGGTTGAAGACCACCCGCCCCGGCGGGACGCGGCTGCCGCCGAGCGGGAAATAGACATAGTCCTGGAACCAGGAGCCCAGCGAGATGTGCCAGCGCCGCCAGAAGTCCGTGAGCGTTTTCGCCGTGTAGGGATAGCGGAAATTCTCAAGGAAATGGAAGCCGAACATCCGTCCCAGGCCGATGGCCATGTCCGAATAGCCGGAGAAGTCGAAATAGAGCTGCAGGATGTAAACCGACGCCCCCACCCAGGCGAAGGAGACGGAGAGCGTCCCGGAGGCGCACTGGCGCACGGCCTCGTCCGCCACGAGCGCGAGGGGGTTTGCCAGGAGCACCTTTTTCCCCAGGCCGAAGATGAAGCGGCCCACGCCGGCTGAAAAATCCTCCCAGTTCTCGCGCCGGCCCGTAAGCTCGTCCGCGATGGTCTCATAGCGCACGATGGGGCCGGCGATGAGCTGCGGGAAAAACGCGATGTAAAGGCCCACGTTGACGGGGTTTTTCTGCGCCTCCCGGCGTCCGCGGCGCACATCGAGGATGTAGGAGAGCGCCTGGAGCGTGAAGAAAGAAATGCCGATGGGGAGGTTAATGACCGGGATGCGCAGACCCCCGCCGAAAAGCAGGTTCAGGTTTTCGAGCGTAAAAACGAGGTATTTGAAAACGAAAATGATGCCGAGGTTTACGAAAATCCCGGCGAAAAGAGGTCCCTTTCCCTTTGGGTCCCGGCCGGCCCAGAGACCGACGAAGTAGTTGAGGACGATGCACAGCAGCATCACCAGCACGAACCACGGCTCCCCCCAGGCGTAAAAGCCCAGCGAGGCGAAAAGGAGAAACGCGTTTTGTCCGCTGCGCCAGCGGCGCAGCGGAAGGTAGTAGACAGCGAGCACGCCGGGCAGAAACAGGAGCAGAAACACGGAGCTGGAAAAGAGCATGGCGCGGTCTCCTTTTCGAATGCTTGACCACGTTATTGTAGCACAGGCGCGCGCGCTTGACAATAAGCGGGGGCGGTGCGTGAGATGACTCTTGCAAAAGAAGACGGCGGCGGGGTATAATAGCCGCAAGCGGCTTTTATACCAGTTTATGGCACGCTCGGCTCCCGCCCTCCGGCGGAACCGCCGAGGATGCCGTATCCCGCGAATGCGGGATGTTTTGGCCATATGCATGTTTGGAATGCGGGGGAGGCGATCCGGTGAAAAATACCAGAATGCTGATGCTGGTGCTGCTGATTGCGGGCTTTTTCGCCGCGCTCGTTTTCTTCTGGGATCTCCTCACGCCGTTTGTCCTCTCGGCCATCCTGGCCTGCCTTCTCATGCCGCTCGTGGATCTCCTGCGGCGGAGGACCGGATGGAAGCACGGCCT
>DAOPLW010000314.1:0-1911 GCA_035391945.1 Oscillospiraceae bacterium
CCTACGGCGGCGGCGATGTCGCCGGAATAGACCTGGGCGATGTCCTCGCGGTGGTTGGCGTGCATCTGCAGGATGCGGCCGAAGCGCTCTCTCTGGCCCTTGGTGGAGTTGATGATCGTAGCGCCGGAGAGAAGGGTTCCGGAATAGACCCGGAAGAACGAGAGGCGTCCGACGAAGGGGTCGGTCATGATCTTGAACGCCAGCGCGGAGAACGGGGCGCTGTCGTCCGCGGGGCGGCTCTCCTCCTCGCCGGTTTTGGGATTCGTGCCCACGATGTCCTTGACGTCAAGGGGGGAGGGCAGGTAATCCACGATGGCGTCCAGCAGCTTCTGAACGCCCTTTTTTTTGTAGGACGTGCCGCAGGTGACCGGGATGAATTTCACGGCCACCGTGGCGGCGCGGATGGCTTTGCGGATGGCGTCGGCAGCGACGGGCTGCCCGTCCAGATACTGCTCCATGATCGCGTCGTCGAAATCGGAGACGGCCTCGAGCAGCTTGATGTGGTACTCCTCGGCCAGTTCGCGCATGTCCTCGGGGATCTCCTCCACGCGCATGTCCTTCCCGAGGTCATCGTAGTAGATGTCCGCTTTCATTTCCACCAGATCGATGATGCCGCGGAAGGTATCCTCCCGCCCGATGGGGAGCTGGATGGGCACGGCGTTGCATTTGAGGCGCTCGTGGATCATGTGGAGCACGTTGAAGAAATCGGCGCCCATGATATCCATCTTGTTCACATAGACGAGGCGCGGGACGTGATAGTGGTCGGCCTGGCGCCAGACGGTCTCCGACTGGGGCTCGACGCCGCCCTTTGCGCACAGGACGGTTACCGAGCCGTCCAGGACGCGCAGAGAACGCTCCACCTCGACGGTGAAGTCCACATGACCCGGCGTGTCGATGATATTGATGCGGTGATTCTTCCAGTAGCAGGTGGTGGCGGCGGAGGTGATGGTGATGCCGCGCTCCTGCTCCTGCGCCATCCAGTCCATCGTGGCGTTCCCGTCATGGACCTCGCCCATTTTATAGTTCACGCCCGTGTAGTACAGGATGCGCTCGGTGGTCGTCGTCTTGCCCGCATCGATGTGAGCCATGATGCCGATGTTTCTTGTGTTTTCCAGCGAAACTTGCCTAGGCATGTTCGGTACTCCTTATAGTTCTCTCTTCCTACCAGCGATAGTGGGCGAACGCGCGGTTCGCCTCCGCCATCTTATGCGTGTCTTCGCGCTTTTTCACGGCGGAGCCGGTGTTGTTCGCGGCGTCCATGATCTCGCCTGCCAGACGCTCGCGCATGGTTTTTTCACTGCGCGCGCGGGCGTAGGTGGTCAGCCACCGCAGCCCCAGCGTTTGTCTGCGCTCGGGACGGACTTCCATCGGGACCTGGTAGGTGGCGCCGCCGACGCGGCGGGCCTTGACTTCCAGCGCCGGCATGATATTCTCCAGCGCGGTCGTAAAGACCTCCTGGGGGTCCTTGCCGGTCTTCTCGCGGATGATATCAAAGGCGCCGTAGACCACCTTTTGCGAAACGCCCTTTTTGCCGTCGAGCATGATGCTGTTGACGAGCCGCGTCACCATGACGGAATTATAGAGCGGATCAGGCAGAACGTCCCGCTTGGGTACGTTACCTCTTCTGGGCACTTTGCTTCCCTCCTTCATAGTCTGATTTCATAGGTACTCGAAAGCGTGCCCGCTTCCGTATTGCCCTGACAGAGGATACACATCGATGTATGCCGTGCGCCGGGGCGCTCGCGCCTTGCGCACGGCGGTATATCATATCGTCAGGACAGCGGGACCGTGCGGCCCCGCGCCGTGTTCGAAAATTACTTTTTGCCGGCTTTCGGGCGCTTCGCGCCGTACTTGCTGCGGGCCTGCATCCGGCCGGAGACACCCTGCGTATCGAGGGTGCCGCGGATGATG
>DAOPLW010000315.1:0-1907 GCA_035391945.1 Oscillospiraceae bacterium
CCCCAGCGCCTCCAGGTCCGCCATTTCGTTGCGGATGGTGGCCGATGAGAGCTCCAGCCCCGCGCTCTGCGCGATGGATTTGGAACCGACCGGTTCCGCCGTGCGGATGTACTCCTCCACGACGGCGCGGAGAATGTTCTTCTTTCGCTCGGATAGTTCCATGGTCTCACCTCGTTTAGCACTCTAACTATCCGAGTGCTAAACGCAGTGTAGCACTCTGTCGCCGGATTGTCAATAGGTGGATTGTAAATAAACTTTGAACCGATTACTGTAACCGTTTTGTGTTGCTTTTTTATTGTGGCCTCGTTTATAATAAAGGATACTTGTGCGGAAAGCACAGCGATAAATTTGAAGTTGCAGGGAGAACGATATGGACATGAATCCGGAGGGAACGAATCGGGAAGAGAGCGCCGGACCGCGCGCGGGCGCGCGGGTGATCGTTGCAGCCGTACTGATTGTGGCTGCGCTGGTGACGGCGTATCTCGCCTTTTCCCTCTTCGTGCTTCACGGCAGAACCATCCTGCCGAACACCCGCGCCGCGGGGGTGGATGTGGGCGGCATGACGGTGGGCGAGGCGGAGATGGCGCTTCGCGCGGCTCTGGAAGAGCCGGTGACCGTGACGCTCCGTTTTCCGGATTTTACGAGCAGCGTTACTTCTCAGGAGGCCGGCGTCGCTTGGGACTGCGCCGCGGGCGCGCGGCGCGCGCTTCTGTACGGCCGTGAAAGCGGAATCCTGGGCGCCGGCTTCCATTACCTGCGTGCGCTCACGGTGGGAGGGGACGTGGAGGTCGGCTTCACCCTGGCGGATGAGGCGGCCGTACGCGCGGTGATTGCCGAGGCGGCCGAAAAAATCGATCATCCGCTCGAGCAGTGCGGCTGGGTCATGACCGACGGCGGGTTGCTCCTGACCAACGGATGCACCGGCATGGCGCTGGACCAGGACGCGCTTTACGAGACGGTTTACACGCGGCTGCAGAGCAGGGACGAGACGCCGGTGGACTGTGAGCCGGTGCTGCGCGCGCCGGAAGCGAGGGACTGGCAGGCGCTCTGGGACGAGGTCTACACGGAGCCGGAGGACGCCGTCTTCGACCCTGAGACGCGCACGGTGTCCCCCAGCACGACGGGGATCTCCTTTGATCTGGAGGCGGCGAAAACCGAGGCCGCGGCGCATGGGGAAGGGGAGTCCTTTCTGGTGCCGCTCACGCGTACCGAGCCGGCCGTCACGATCGAGGCGCTCGAGGCGCTCCTGTTCCGCGACGTGCTCGGGAAATGCACGACCTATGTCAGCGGGACCACCAACCGCCTGTCGAATGTGACGCTGGCCGCTTCCTCCTGCAACGACCTCCTGCTCATGCCGGGCGACGAATTTTCCTACAACGGCGTCGTCGGCAGCCGCACCACCGAGCGCGGCTATCTGCCCGCGCCGGCCTATGTGGGCAACGAGTCCGTGGACGAGATCGGCGGCGGCATCTGCCAGGTCTCCTCGACCATCTATCATACCGTGCTCCTCGCGCGGCTGCAGGTCGACGAGCGCCATGCCCACCGCTTTGCCCCGGGGTACATCCTTGACGGCACGGACGCGACGGTCTATTATAATTCTCTGGATTTCCGCTTCACCAACGACACGGCGTATCCGATCCTCCTTTCGGCCGAGGTCTCCGCGAGCCGGAACCTGACCGTGAAGATCCTGGGGACAAAGACCGACGACATCACGGTAAAATTGGAGAAAAAGGTACTTAATACGACGCCCTACGAGGAGATTGAGGTGGAGGACCCGACGATCCCCTCCGGCACGAGGGAGGTCAGTGTCACGCCTTACACGGGCCGGACGGTGGAGCTCTACCGCCTGCTTTACGATGCCGACGGGAAGCTGATTTCCCGTACGCTCATTGATACCAGCGTATATA
>DAOPLW010000316.1:0-1905 GCA_035391945.1 Oscillospiraceae bacterium
TGGCGAAGGGACCGCCATGGATGAGAGCGGGCGTGTGCTCGAGCGTCTGCACCAGATTGGGCTTAAGGGCGTCGCGCAGGAGCGCCGCCATGGCGCCCTGGGCCCGGAGGGCGCCGGCCGTGACGGGCTTTTTGTCCCGCGTGTAGCCCACGACGATGCGCGAAAGGCGCTCCTTGAGTTCCGGAATGTCGGAGGCAAGGCATAAAACCGCCATGACCTCGGAGGCAACGGTGATGTCGAAGCCGTCCTCGCGCGGTGTACCGTCCATGGGCGTGCCGAGCCCGGAGACGATGCTGCGCAGCTGGCGGTCGTTCATGTCCATGCAGCGCCGCCAGGTGATGCGCCGCGGGTCGAGGTTCAGGGCGTTGCCCTGCTGGATGTGGTTGTCGACGAGCGCGGCGAGAAGGTTGTTGGCGGCGGCCACGGCGTGCAGGTCGCCGGTAAGGTGGAGGTTGATGTCCTCCATGGGCACGACCTGGGCGTACCCGCCGCCGGCGGCGCCGCCCTTCATGCCGAAGACGGGACCGAGGGAGGGTTCGCGCAGGACGGCCATGGATCGTTTGCCGATCCGGCGCAGCGCGTCGGCGAGCCCGACGGTGGTGGTGGTCTTTCCCTCGCCGGCGGGCGTGGGCGTAATGGCCGTCACAAGGATCAGTTTCCCGCGAGGCTCGGCCGCGCTCCCCAGAAGCGCGGGGTTGAGCTTGGCCTTGTACCGGCCGTATGGCTCGACGGCCTCCTCGGGCAGATGCAGGGAGTCGGCTATCTGGAGGATGGGACGCATGGGCGTGCTCTGGGCGATTTCGATGTCGGAACGCATGGGATGCCTCGTTTCTTCTCCGTACCCCGGAGAGGCAATTTGTTTCAGTATAGCAGGAGGGACGGCGCTTTGGAAGTGCGGGGCGCAAAAAATCGTTTCCTTTTTCCTGAAAAACGTATATGATAGTTAAGATGCCCGATCTTTTGGAGGGGTGCTTATGATCACCGCGCTTGCAAGGCGCTTTATTAAAAATTATGAGAACGTGAAGGACCCCGCGGTGCGGCAGAGCTACGGCGTGCTCTGCGGCGCGGTGGGTATCGGCTTTAATCTCCTTTTGTTTCTCGGTAAATTTTCCGCGGGACTGCTCTCCGGGTCCATCGCCGTCACGGCGGACGCGTTCAACAACCTCTCGGACGCCGGCTCGTCCGTCATCACGCTTCTTGGGTTCCAGCTGGCCGGCAAAAAACCCGACAGCGGCCATCCGTTCGGTCATGGGCGCATCGAGTACATCTCCGGGCTGGTGGTCTCGCTGGCGATCCTCCTCATGGGCGTGGAACTGGGGCGGACTTCGTTTCTCAAAATTCTGAACCCGGAGCCGGTGGATTTCAGCCTGCTCGCGGTAGGTATCCTCGTCGCATCCATCTGTGTGAAGCTCTATATGGCAAGTTACAACAGCGCCGTCGGAAAAAAGATCGACTCGGCGGCCATGCGCGCCACCGCGACGGACAGCCTGAGCGATACGATGGCCACTTCCGGCGTTCTCCTCTCCATGCTTCTGGTGCGTTTTGCGAATCTCAACGTCGACGGCTGGTTCGGGCTCGTGGTGGCGGCGCTCATCTGCTTTGCGGGGTACAAGGCCGCGAAGGAGACCATCAGTCCCCTCATGGGCCAGCCGCCCACGCCGGAATTCGTGGACAGCATCCGGAACTATGTCATGAGCCACGACAAGGTTCTCGGCTACCACGACCTGATCGTGCACGACTACGGGCCGGGACGGCGGATGGTCTCCCTCCACGTGGAGGTCCCCGTCTCCATGGGCTTCATGGCGGCCCACGACATGATCGACAACATCGAAATAGGCCTCGGGCACAGGCTCGGCTGCGACGTGACGATCCATATGGACCCGATCGACACCGACGACCGGAAGG
>DAOPLW010000317.1:0-1899 GCA_035391945.1 Oscillospiraceae bacterium
TCAAGGTCCGGCGCGCAGGAATCGACGGGCGCGGCCTGGATCCCCTCACTCGCATCGATATGGGCGAAGATCTCGACGCCGGCGCGCAGGAGGATCTGCGCGCAGAACCCGCCTGCAAAGCACAGGGGGGCCGTCATGCGGCCGGAGAAGGCCCCGCCGCCGCGCACGTCGTTTTTTCCGCCGAATTTGACGAAGGCGGGATAGTCCGCGTGGCCGGGCCGCGGGACGCGCCGGAGGTTTTCGTAGTCGCCGCTGCGCGTGTCGCGGTTTCGGATGACGGCGCAGACGGGCGCGCCCGTGGTCACGTCCCCCAGAAGGCCGGAGAGGAGCTCCGCCTCGTCGGTTTCGCGGCGCGCGGTGGAGAATTCCGCATTCCCGGGCGCGCGCCGCCCCATAAATCGTAGAACGGCGGCGAGGTCGATGCGCTCGCCCGCCGGAAGGCCGTCTATGACCGCGCCGACGGCGTCCGCGTGTGACGCGCCGAATACCTGGACGGAAATATTTTTCCCATAGTTAAAGGACATCCGCAATCCCTCCCAGCTTCCGGAAATCTTCGAAAAAGTCCGGATAGGATTTGTCTGCCGCTCCGGCGCCCATAATGATGACGTCACCCTGGCAGAGGAGCGAGGCGACGGCCGCCGCCATGACGATCCGGTGGTCGTTGTGCCCGGAGACCGTCCCGCCCCGGAGGCGGCCCGTTCCCGCGACGGCGAGGGCGTCCTCCGAGGCGCGGGCCTCGCCGCCGAGACCCCGGATCAGGTCCTCACAAGCGGCGAGGCGGTCGCTCTCCTTCAGGCGCAGCCGCGCCGCGCCGGTGAAGACGGTCACGCCGCGCCGCGCGCAGGCGAGGACCGCGAGCGCGGGCAGGAGGTCCGGGGTTTCCCCCACGCGGATCTCCGCGTCGCCTTCTCCCTGGAGCGTTTCGATGCAGGAGAGCACCGCGCGGTCGCCCTGTACGCTCTCCGGGTCGAGGCCCGCGACGGACACCCGGTTTTTTCCGATCCCGTCCGCGCAGAGCCAGAACGCCGCGTTCGACCAGTCGCCCTCGGCAGCCATCCG
This sequence comes from Oscillospiraceae bacterium, assembly GCA_035391945.1. Taxonomy (GTDB): domain Bacteria; phylum Bacillota; class Clostridia; order Oscillospirales; family Oscillospiraceae; genus DAOPLW01. Next base: position 1,060 of record DAOPLW010000317.1, read on the forward strand.
CGCGCTCGCCCGGTACGTCTGGTTTCCGGGTACAAAAAAGCCGTCCCCGCTTTTTTCTGCCCGGACGCCGAAACGGCGCAGCACCGCGAGGGTCATTTCCACATACGCTTTCGACGAGAGCGGCGTGGTGAGATGGATCCGGCTGTCGCCGGAGAGAAGCGGCAGCGCGAGGAGGAGCCCCGTCACGTACTGGGAGCTCACGTCCCCCGGCAGGCGGAATTCCCCCGCCGTGAGCCGCCCCCGGACCGAAAGCGGCAGCCGGTCGCCCGAGAAGGCGCAGCCGCGCGTCTCCATCGCCCGGCAGAGTCCCGCCATCGGGCGCTCGGGCAGGCGGCCGGCGCCGGTCATGGAGAAGCCGTCCCGAAGCGCCGCGGCCACGGGCAGGAAAAAGCGTGCCGTGGAGCCGCTCTCGGCGCAGTTGAGAACCGGCGCGCCCTCCGCGGCGCGGTCGCAGGGGGTCACGCGGACGGCGCGCTCTGAAAGCGAGATATCGCTCCCCAACGCTTTGGCACAGGCGGCGCTCGCGCGGACGTCCTCCGAGATCCCGCGGCAGGCGATCGTAACGGGCGCTTCGGAGAGCATCGCGCCGATCATCTGCCGGTGCAGGAAGGATTTGGAGGAGACCGCCTCCACCTCGCCCGTGAGGACGCAGGGCCGGATGCGGATATTCACGCCTCCACCCCCTCGGCGATCCAGCGGTCGAGCTCCGCTACGGAGAGTTCTCTCAGGACCGCCGCGCCCAGCTTTTCCGGCACCACGACGGTGACCGTTTCGCCGCGGCGCTTCTTGTCCATATGGGCGGTGCGCTGCAGGTCTCCCGCCGGGATGTCCGTATGGACC
>DAOPLW010000318.1:0-1889 GCA_035391945.1 Oscillospiraceae bacterium
CGTCAAGCATCCCGCGGGGGACGTGCTGGTCGACACAGGCGCCTGCCGGGCGGACATAGCGCCTTACTGGCGCGGGAGGGCCGAGGACATCCAGACCGTGGAGGAGGGGCTCGCGTCCTTCGGGAAAAAACCCGAGGACATCCGGCACCTCATCCTCACGCACCTGCATTTCGACCATGCGCTAAACGCGTGCCTTTTTCACAACGCCACCGTCTATGTCCAGAAAACGGAATGGGAATATCAGAACCATCCCCACCCTCTGTCGGGACGGTCTTACGATCCCGCCTTCACCCGGGGCATGAAGGTGGTGCAGCTCGACGGCGAGGCCGAAATCGTCCCGGGCGTCCGGGTGTTCCCGGTGCCCGGACACACGCCGGGGGCGCAGGCCGTGGAGATCGACACCGAGCGAGGCCGGGCGGTCATTTCGGGCTTCTGCTGCACGGAGGAGGTCTTCCGCCGGAAGAACACGATCCCCGGCATCCACACGGACGCGTTTGCCGCCTACGACAGCGTGCAGAAGATCCGGCAGCGCGCCGACATCATCATTCCGCAGCACGAACCGAGCCTGGAAAACGTCAGGCAGATCCCGTAAAAGCGACGGGGGCCCCCTCTCCGGCGCACCGCGTTTCCGCGGCCGGCCGGCCGCGCTTCCCCCCCCGGGGTTTCAAAAATGGCGTCCGAATGTACAGGAAAAAGCAAAAAAATGAAAAAATTTAGAAAATAATTTGGCATTTTAGTATGCAAAATGCTGGACGAGCCAGCATAAATCATATATGATGATAGCAATCCGGGGAGGGAAGACAGCCGCCGGCCGCGAGGCCGGACAATGTATAGGAAGGAGGTACGCCAATGAATTCCAGTGAAGAAGTGGGCGATCTGCTCGAAAAGGCGGCCGCTCTGGCGGAACTGCAGTGCGGCGTCGTGGGGGTGGACGGCATCGCGCTCGTCGGCACGGGCGCTTACAGGCAGAAAGTCGGCACGCGCCGTCCCCGCGGATGCTACTTCACCCGCGCCAAGACCCTCAAGGGCATCCACATCATCCGCGCGCCCAGCGAGGCCTGCGACTGCGCCAGCTGCGAGGCGAAGGACACCTGTCCCTACTCCGTCGTGCTCTGCGCACCCGTGGTCAAGCGCGGGGAGGTGATCGGTGTGGCCGGGCTCCTGGGGCAGGGGGAGGCCATCAACGACGCCGTGCTGCGGGACAAGGAGCGGTGGGCGGCGTACCTCAATAATCTCGCGGCCTCCTTTTCCCGTTTCTCCTACATATCGGACGTCCTCGAGGCGCGCAGCATGTCCGACGAGACGCTGCAGAGCGTCTTCCGGCTGGACAAACGCCAGGGCCTTATCATCGCGGGCGGGGACCGGCGCATCGTGCGCGTCAACGAGGTGGCGAAGGATCTCCTGGGCTACAGCCCCGAGCAGGTGGATTTCAACCAGCTCCTGACCGACGTTCTGCCGGACCAGGTGCTCGAACAGCTCTACACGCAGAAACTGGCCCAGGTGAGCGCATACCTGCGCCAGAACAACCGCCTGGTGGCGGTCAGCCGGGCGGATTCGGAGTTCCTGCGGCTGGGCGGGAACGGCATCGCCATCGCGCTGGGCGAGCTGCGCCCCGGCCGAACGGCTCCGGGGCGGGAGAAACAAAACGGCATCAAGGCGCTCGAGCGAATCATCGGGAACGACCTGAACATCCGCAACGTCAAGCAGATCATCTCCCGCATGGCCGACCTGCCGCTGCCCATTCTGATCCAGGGCGAGAGCGGCACGGGCAAGGAGCTGGTGGCGGAGGCGATCCACGACGTGAGCGACCGCCGGGAAAAGGCCATGGTCGCGCTCAACTGCGCCGCCATCCCGGAAAACCTCCTGGAAAGCGAGCTCTTCGGCTACGA
>DAOPLW010000319.1:0-1882 GCA_035391945.1 Oscillospiraceae bacterium
CATGATCTTTCCACGTGGGCATCATGAACAGGGGAAAGATCATGATCGAGCGCTCGCTTTCGGATCTCCAGGGCGGCATCGCCAAGGTGCAGCTCGCCTTCGGGGACGAGATGCCGCCCCTCCCCGCGGACCTCGCCGTGCTCCACAGCGCCTCGGTTGGCCGCGTACATACGCTCATCGTCCGCGGCTCGCCGGCGGAGGTGACCGAGCGCCTCTCCGCGCTCTCCCCGCTGCTTCTGGACGCCATTCCCCTCACGCTCGAGGAAATTTTCATCTATGAGATGGGAGGTGCGGACTATGCGGTCAAGGACATTCTTTGATCCGACGCTCTTCCGCAAGAACCTCGCGCGCTTCTGGCCGCTCTGGGGCGTCTATTTTCTGGTCTGGGCCGTTCCGCTACCGCTTCTCATGGCCTATAATTTTCTGGGCGGCGGCTATTACGCCGGGCAGGGCGACCTTTCCTACCAGATCGACCGGCACGTGCTTTCCTGTTCCACCCAGGCGGCGGTCATCATTCTTTTTATCTTCGCGGTTTTTGCCGCCATGGCCGTCTTCTCCTACCTCTACGCGCAGAAGAGCGCCGTCTTTTACCACAGCCTCCCCCTGGACCGTACCGCCCTCTTTTTTACGGGCTACCTCTCGGGCCTCGGCTTTCTGCTTTTGCCGCACCTCGCCGTCTTCCTCCTCACGCTCCTTGTGGAGGCGCTCGCGGGCCATGTGGGCTTCGCGGCGCTCCTCGTCTGGCTCGGCTCGGTCTCGGCCTGCGCCTTCTTCTTCTATTCCTTCGCGGTTTTCTGCGCCGTCTTTATCGGGCAGCTTCTGGCCCTTCCGATCTTCTACGGCATCCTGAGCTTCCTTATCCCGGGAATCGAGTGGCTCGTGCGCCTGGCGCTCGACGAGTTCGTCTACGGGTTTCCGGGCAACAGCTACGATCTTGCCTTCACAGCCTTCTCTCCCGCGATCCAGCTCATGGAGGATCTCTCCTACCGCTTTGACTGGGAGGATGATGTTCTCACCGGCGTCTGGCACTTCGCCGGATGGCAGTGGCTCCTCGTCTACGCCGCCGTGGCCGCGGCGCTCACGGCGCTCGCCTTCTGGGTCTATCGCCGCCGGCGCGTGGAGTCCGCCGGGGACCTCGTGTCCGTCCGCGCGGTGCGGCCGGTGTTCAAATACGGCATGGCCCTCTGCGCGGCGCTGACGCTCGGCCGCTGGCTCTACGAAATTTTCTCCTTCTCCGCCACCATCTGGCTGCTTCTGGCCTTCATGTGGCTGGGCGGCTTCCTCGGCTACTTCGCCGCGGAGATGCTGCTCAAAAAATCTTTCCGGGTCTTTCGGCGCGGCATCCGCGGCTATCTCGTCTTCGCGCTGGTGCTGGCCGTATCCATGACGGCCATGGAATACGACATCTTCGGCTACGAAAAACGCGTGCCTGACGCGCAGGACGTCTCCGCCGTGTATGTGAACGAGGGCTATTACCGCTACGGCTTAGGTAGCGCCCCCGCGCTGACCTCCGAGGACGACATCGCCGCCGTGGTCTCGCTGCACCGCAGCCTCACGGAAGGGAAAGCGGACATCGAGGCGCAGCTCTCCTCCGCACGCGTTTCCCCCGTCGCGGCCGAAGCCGTCTCGCCCTATGACTCCACGGTCCTCTATTTCCCCGTCTACTCGACCGCGCAGGTCTCCGTCCGCTATCGGCTGGAAAGCGGCGGCGAGATGACCCGGACCTACTCCATTCCCGTCACCCGTGCGCTTCTGGAGGACCCGGAGAGCCCCGCCGCGCAGTTCGAGGCGCTCCTGCGTACGCCCGCGCTGCTGCGCGCGGACCTGTACGACGGCGACCCGTCCGCCTTCATCTTTCGCGGCGGCAGCCTCCAGCTTTATA
>DAOPLW010000320.1:0-1879 GCA_035391945.1 Oscillospiraceae bacterium
AAAAAGGTGGCCGTCGTGGCGGCGGTAAGGCCGGAAGGGCCCGCCCCCACGACGGCCACCTTTTTCCCTGTGGCCGGAAGTCGCGCGGGCGGCGCGACGGCGCCGGCGTGATCCACCGCGTAGCGCTTGAGCGCGCGGATGTTGATGGCGCTGTCCACAAGGCCGCGGCGGCAGCGCTTCTCGCAGGGGTGCTCGCAGACATAGGCGCACACGTTTACAAACGGATTGTCCTCCCGGATGACGCGCACCGCGTCGGCAGGGCGGCCCTCCCGCACGAGGGCTATGTACCCGGGGATGTCCACACCGGCCGGACAGCCGGCCGTGCACGGCACGGGCTGAACGGGCGCGGCCGCGCAGGAGCCTGCCGCGTGGGCCTCCGCGTCCCGCTTGAGGACCGGAAGCTGCTCCAGAACCAGGGCCGCCGCCTCGGTCCCGATGGCGCAGTCCGCGCCGCCGTGGATGGCCGAGGCGAGCGATTCGATCTCGGCCAGAGTCTTTTCCGTCGCGGTACCGGCTGCAATTTTATCCAGTTCTTCTGCAAGGACCCGAAGCCCGATACGGCACGGCACACACTTGCCGCAGCTCTGCGTGTGGCACAGGCGGACGGCCGCCGCCGCCATTTCGGCGGGGCAGACGGACACGGGGCCGGACGCGCCGCGGCGCGCGATTGCATGATAAATTTTTTCCATCGAACCCTGCGCCGGAGTAGGCGAGGGAACCGTTAAACGATACATGAGGCAAACCCCCTCTAAATATAGTATTAAACCATAAAACGCCGGAAATTGCAATTGCAATTCCGGCGTTTTCACCAAGAAAATATCGCCTGCATAAACCGCATGCGCCATGGCCCGCCCTGATGGGCGCGATGCTCCGGCGCCGGGAATTTTGCATGCGGCGCAGTTCCGGCGCAAGCCGGGAACGCCATGCACACGAATCCCTTTCTTTGCATAGCAAAATAGAGGGAGGTGACCCCGCATGCTGATCCACATCGTCCGTCCGGGCGAGACGGCGTACTCCATCGCCGCGCGCTACGGCGTCGCCCCATGGCGTCTGCTCTCGGACAACGGACTGACCCCGGAAAGTCCTCCGGCCGTCGGGCAGGCGCTGGTGGTGCTCTTCCCAGCGGAAACGTACACCGTTGCCGCCGGCGACTCGCTCTATTCCGTCGCGGTACGCTACGGCACGACCGTAAAAGCCCTCCTGCGCAACAACTGGTTTCTCGGCGGGCGCACCGCCGTCTCCCCCGGGCAGGAGCTCGTCATCCGCTACACGGCCGAAAAGCTCCGCGCCATGGCGGTCAACGCCTACGCTTATCCTTACATCAACCGCAATCTCCTTACGCAGACGGTCTCCTATCTCACATACCTGACCGCCTTCACCTACGGCATCCGCGAGGACGGAAGTCTCGTCGAGCTGGACGACGAGGTGCTCATCGGAGCCGCGCGCGCGCGCGGCGTGGCACCGCTCATGCATCTTTCCACGCTGACCGAGGAGGGTGGCTTCAGCAACGCCCTCGCGCACCTGGTCCTCACCGATATGCGCGTGCGGGAAGCCCTGATCGGCAATATTATTGAAACCTTGCGCCGCAAAGGGTTTGCAGGGCTGGACGTGGACTTTGAATTCGTCTACCCGAAGGACCGGGAGGCCTATGCCGGTTTTCTCAACAACCTGCACGCGCGGCTCGCCGCCGAAGGCTATCCGCTCTTCGCCGCCCTGGCGCCGAAAACGTCCGACAACCAGCCCGGCGAGCTCTACGAGGCCCACGACTATGCCCTCGTGAGCGCGGCTGTGGACGCGGTGCTGCTCATGACCTATGAGTGGGGCTATACATACGGCCCTCCGATGGCGGTGGCGCCCATCCCCTCCGTGCGGCGGGTCC
>DAOPLW010000321.1:0-1858 GCA_035391945.1 Oscillospiraceae bacterium
CTCGATGGCGGCCACGCGGCCGTGCCCCGACCGCATGGGGAGAAGCTGCTGGGAGACCACGCACTCGAGAACGTCCGCGAGCTGCGTCCTGATCTGCTGCTGCTGATAGGGCGGGAACACGTCGATGATGCGGTCGATGGTGTTCGCCGCGCCCACGGTGTGCAGCGTGGAAAACACCAGGTGCCCCGTCTCCGCCGCGGTGACCGCGATGGAAATCGTCTCCAGGTCCCGCATCTCGCCGACCAGAATGACGTCCGGGTCCTGCCGCAGCGCCGCGCGCAGCGCCTTGGCGTAGCTGCGGGAGTCCGAGCCCATCTCGCGCTGGTTGACGATCGACTTGTCGTGGTGATGCAGGTACTCGACGGGGTCCTCGAGCGTGATGATATGATAATGATACGTATGGTTGATGACGTTGATGAGGGACGCGAGCGTCGTGGACTTGCCGCTGCCGGTCGCGCCCGTGACGAGCACGAGGCCGCGCTTCTTGTTGGTCATCTCCACCACGGCGCTCGGGATGCCCAGCTCCTCCGGCGAGGGAATGGTCAGGTTCAGGATGCGCAGCGCCATCGCCAGCGTCCCGCGCTGGTAAAACACGTTCAGGCGGAACCGGCCCATGGACGGAATGGAGTAGGCAAAATCCACCTCGCCGGCCGTTTCGAGCGTCTCGCGCTGCGTTTCGCCGAGCACCCCGTCCACAATCGTCTTGACGTCCTCCGGCGTCATCCTCTCGTCGTAAAGCGGAAGGAGGACACCGTCGACGCGCGCGGAGGGATATGTACCGGGGCTCAGGTGGATGTCGGACGCGCTGCGCCCGATCGCAAGGTTGATGATCTCGTCAAACGTGAGCATCGGCTCTTCCGCCTCTCATTCCTCAAAGGATACTTTGAGCATCTCCGTCAGGGTGGTGACCCCGCTTCTTACATATTCCGCGGCGCTCATGCGCAGCGTCTTCATCCCCTCCCCGAGGGCTACCTCGCGGAGCCTCTCCGTGGGCTCCCGGGCGGAGATGGCGCGCTTGAGCGCGGGGGAAATCTCCATGATCTCGTAGACGCCGATGCGTCCGTAGTAACCGGAATCGCCGCACAGGTCGCAGTGGCCGGGCTCGTAAATGGTGAGCGGCCGATCCTCCGGAGCGCCGAGGAGGCGCTTCTCCTCGCGCGTCGCCTCGCGCGGCTTCCGGCAGTTCGTGCACAGGCGGCGCACCAGCCGCTGGGCGATGACGCCCACGACGGAATCGGCCAGAAGGAAGCTTTCCACGCCCATATCGATCAGGCGCGTGATCGTGGCCGAGGCGCTGTTGGTGTGGAGGGTGCTCACGACCAGATGGCCTGTAATGGAGGCCTGCACGGCGATGGACGCGGTCTCGTAGTCGCGGATCTCGCCGATCATGATGATGTCCGGGTCCTGGCGCAGGATCGAGCGCAGGGCGCTCGCGAAGGTCAGGTCCGCCTTGGGGTTCACCTGCACCTGATTGATGCCGGGGATGTTCGCCTCGACCGGGTCCTCGACGGTGATGATGTTCACTTCCTCGCTGTTGAGCTCGGAGAGCGCGGTGTAAAGCGTCGTGGACTTGCCGCTGCCGGTGGGGCCGGTGACCAGAATGATCCCGTTCGGGTTGCCGAGGATGTGGTCGAATTTCTTCATCTCGTCCGGCCGCAGGCCCAGCTCGGCCTTGCTGCGGGTGAGCGCGTTCGCCGCCGCGAGACGCAGCACGATCTTCTCGCCGTAGGACGAGGGCAGGACCGACACGCGGATGTCGTACTCCACGTGGTCGACGACCATGGTCATGCGGCCGTCCTGCGGCTTGCGCTTTTCGGAAATGTCCATCCCCGAGAGGATCTTCACACGGGTGACGATG
>DAOPLW010000322.1:0-1834 GCA_035391945.1 Oscillospiraceae bacterium
GCTGCGAGAATTGCGAGAGATCGAAGGTCGGGTAGGAGGCCGAGGCGAGGATGTCGCCGGTGCCCACCTGGATCACGACCGCCGACGCGCCGCCGACGGATTCGGCGTCCTTGTCCTCCTTTTTCCGCGCCGCGTCGAGCTCCGGGACCCGCAGGGCCAGGGAGTCCTCCACGGCCTTCTGCAGGTCGATGTCGATGGTGAGCGCCACGTTGCTCCCGGCCTGCGGCTCCGTAAGATAGGTCTCCCCCACGACCCGGCCCGCGCGGTTGGTCTCGATGAGACGCGTGCCGTCCGTGCCGCGCAGATCCTCCTCGAATGCCTTCTCGACGCCGTCCTTGCCAACCTCCGCGTCCATGGGATAGCCGAGCTGGCTGTATGTCTCCCACTCGCTCGGGTTCATCTGCGCCACGCGGCCTAAAATATGCGCCGCGTAGGTCGTCTCATACTCGCGCACGGCGGTCGTCTTGATCTTGACGCCCGCCCAGGCCTGCTCCTTGACGTGGGAGATAAAATCGATGTCCACGTCTTCGGCGAAGGTATACGACAGGTTGGTCACGCCCGTCGTGCGCAGCGCCAGTTCGTAGCGCACGCCCGCGATGAGGCGCGCCTCCGCGTCGGAATAGGCGTCGTCGATCCGGTATTCCTCCCGCAGTAAGGCGAGAAGCGCCGCGTCCGGTTCTGCGTCCGTCCAGCCCATGAGCTCCAGATAACGCGAGAAGCGCTGCTGCGCCGTGTCGCCCAGTTCGGAGAGCCGGCTCGTAAACGGAGCGGAAAAAGAGAGGGGGAGCGTGTCCTCATACGTGACGCCCCGGTCCCTGCAGTACTGCGCGAGCTTGAGGATCTGCGCGTTCTGCGCGTCCGTGCCGCCCATGGCGGAGGTGTCCAGCAGCACGTTGTAGCACAGGCGGTTGGTGACGAGCAGCTTCCCGTTCCGGTCGGTGATCTCTCCGCGCGCGGCCTCGACGGTCTCGGTGGTGGCGATCGTCCGGTCGGACTGTTCGAGATAGGAGGCGCCGTGCACGACTTGGAGCTGGTAGAGGAGCACCACGGCGAAAATAAAGCACGCGACCATGATGCCCACGAAAATGGCGGTGCGCCGATAAAAACGTTTGCCTTCCATTGCAGCGCCTCCTTAGCGGAACCGGCCGGCCCAGCGGAAAACCAGGAAAAACAGCCGGTAGACGAGCGGCGCGAAGAGCAAAGAGACCAGAATCTCCGCCCCGGCCACGCGGAAAAGGTCGGAGTAGGCCGCGCCCAGGTGAAAATGAAACCAGCCCACGCGGAAAAGGTCGACGGCGAGAAGCGTTCCCGCCGCGCACAGGAGCGCGCTGAGAAAGCCGCGCCGCAGCAAGAATGCGGAGACGGTCCCCGAAAGGAAACCCGCCAGAGACAGGGCGAAGAGGAAGAGGGGCGTTTCCCCCCACACGCCGAACACGGCCAGAACGCCGCAGGCGAGGCCGAAGCCCGCGCCGCCCGCCTGGCCCTCCAGAACGCCCACGCACGCCGCCGCGACGGGCAGAAGTGTCGGGTGCACCCCCAGAATGGTCAGGCGCACGAGCAGAAGCGAATCGACAAGCGCCGTGAGAACGAGCGCCAAGCCGTACATGGTCCATTTGTAAATGTTGTCCTGCGTGGTCATACCTTTGTTACTCCACTCACTCGACGATGTCGAAATCCTTGATGACGAATACCTGCGTCAGCAGGTCCAGCGAGACGGAGGGATTCACCACACCGTAGTCGGACATGCCGGAAGGGTCTTTCTCGATGCTCTCGATGCGGCCGACGAGAAGCCCGGACGGGTATGCCCCGCCCTTGCCGGAGGTGAGCACGAGAT
>DAOPLW010000323.1:0-1824 GCA_035391945.1 Oscillospiraceae bacterium
CGAGCGCGCGGGCCATCTCCAGCTTCTCCTTCGTGGTCATGCTGCAGCCGGGCGACTGTTCGCCGTCACGCAGCGTCGTATCAAAAATGCGTACGGGGCGCTTCGCTTTTTTTTCTTCCATGGTGCGTTCCCTCCGTTATCAATGCAAAAATAAAGGCCTTCCTCTCCCGCATTTGCGAGAGACGAAGGCTTGCGCTTCCGTGGTACCACTCCCGTTGACGCCCGAAGGCGCCCACTCGGCGCGTCGGCCCCATGGGGGCGAACGCTTCTCCCTTTTAACGGCGGGAGACCCGGCCTTCCTACTGGCGCACGCGTTCGGTCGGCGGCTCCGGGGCGAGTGTCGCGGTGTCTGCGAATGCTGCCTTGCACCGGCCGGCAGTTCTCTGAAAATCGGGACGACACCGCTTTTTCCCCGTCATAGCCTTGTATGACGATATATTATCGTCTACTATAAGGGAAGCGCCGGGAAAAGTCAACGGCGCATCCGAAAAAATCCGAAGGGTCCGGACGGCCCGTTTTTGTGCGTTTTGCCGGTCCGGACCGGCAAATATCAGGAATTGAGGAGCGCGGCGGCCGCAATGCCGGCAAAATTCGCGTTCGGCACGGCGGAAAGGACGCAGTGCCGTCCCATTTTCTGCGCCGTGAACTGTTCGAGATACGACTCCAGCATGGGCTGGGCGAGCTGCCCCCTGCAGATCACGGAGCCCTCCGTCACGACGCAGACGGGGCGTGCAGCATCCCGCCCCGCGCCGGTGAGGAGCAGCGTTGCGGTCAGATTGGCGCACACGAGCCTCGCGGCGCGGTCGGCCAGGGAGAAGAGCACCGCGCGGACGAAGGCGCGGTCTTCCCCGGTCGCGCAGATGCGGGCGAGCGGGTTGTCGCCCGCGGGCGCGCGGACGAAAGCGTCGGCCTCCGCGGCCGAAAGATGCGGAAGGAAAAAGAGCGCGGTGCACGCCTGCCGGGAGAGAAGACCGTCGTCCGCGGCGAGGGCGAGCGTCCGGCGGAGCAGTTCCCCCCAATAGACGCCGGAAACCATTTTCTCGCAGACGCAGACGCCCGGATCGACGGAAAACGAGTCGAGCAGGCGGTCGGCGTCGCCCTGTGGAAGGGCTTCGAATCCGCCGCACTCCTGATTGACCAGTATGGTGCCCTCCGGCGGATGGGAGAGCTTGGTCAGCCGCGCCGCGTCCAGGGCGCAGCAGACGTTGAAGCCCGTCCCCCAGACGAGGCCGATGCAGCCGTCGTACCGCTCCGGGGGGAAGGCCGTGAGGCCCGCGCAGAGGACCGCGGCGGTGTCGTTGAGCGCGACGAAGCGCAGACCCCCGGCGCCGCGTGCCGCGAGCGCCTCCGAGAGCGAGGCGCACAGGAAACGTCCCCGCGCGCCCGTGACGCGGACCTGCTTGGTGAGAGAAATTACACGCCCGTCGTGATTGGGCGTCATCACGGCCGGGTGCGCGAACGAGAAGCCCACGCGGTCGCAGCCCGGGAGGATCGGCAGGAGAAGGTCGGCGACGGCGCCGATGAAAGACGCCCAGGAGACCGGCTTCGACGCGCCGGGGGCGGGGACGACGGTGAGGCCCTCCACGCGGGGGCCTTCGTCCGTGAGCGTCACGCGCGCGACGCGCAGGTTGGTCCCGCCCAGGTCGACCACCGCGACGGGGACGTCCTTCGGCAATTCTCCCTCCGCCCTGAGATAGGTGGGGATCATCGGGACGGAGCTTTTGCCCCGAAGGCCGGCTTCCATCAGTTCCAGAAAAGCGGCGGCGGACACGGAGAGCTCCGCGCGCTGCGGGTGCATGCCGTGCCGCCGCAAAAAATCGGAAG
>DAOPLW010000324.1:0-1818 GCA_035391945.1 Oscillospiraceae bacterium
CCCGCCGGGAACGGCTCGTTTTGCATCTTTCCTGACCGCCCCTGCAGATCGGACGACGCTTTGCGCTTTTTGCCGCTGCGCCGCCGGCCGCACGCGCCGCAAAAGCGAAAGAGCCGGACGGCCACCGTGCACTGGGGACGTAAAAAGGCGCTTGTTTTCCCAAAAAACGCAGGGAAACGCAGGAAACCTTGGGCAATTTCCCTGTTGACTGGTTTTGCAGGGGTATGCTATAATCCTTGCAATATCATAAATGGAAAAAGCAATGAGCAGAAACCGTCGGGCCGCATTCGTCCTGAAAGAGAGCCGCCGTCGCTGGAAACGCGGCAGGGCGGGCCCGCCGGCGTCGTCTGTGAGCCGTCGCCCGAACGGATTGTCCCAGTAGGCGCGACCGGGTCCTCCCGTTACAGAGCCGCATGTCGTTGGACGTGGCAGAGCGGTCGCCTGCGGGCGGCAAAAAGAGTGGTAACACGGAAGCGCCGGCTTTCGCCTCTTTCTCCCAGGGGGAGCGGGGGGCGTTTTTTGTTATCCGGCGGACCGCTTTGTCTTCACCAAAAAATCTTTTGTAAAGGAATGGCCGCTATGGAGATCAAAATCACGAAAATCAAAAATCCGAAAGAAAAACCGGATGTAAACAACCTGGTCTTTGGCAAGACCTTTACAGACCATATGTTTCTCATGGACTATACCCTCGGCAGGGGCTGGCACGACGCACGCATCGTGCCCTACGGCCCGCTTTCGCTCTCCCCGGCGACGACCGCGCTGCACTACGGCGTGGAGATTTTCGAGGGGCTGAAGGTGTACCGCCGGCCCGACGGCGGCGTGCAGATGTTCCGCCCGCGCGACAACATCTGCCGCATGAACGATTCCGCCGCGCGCCTGTGCATGCCGCTGCTCGATGAGGACGACGCGCTCCAGGCGCTCGACACCCTTGTCTCCCTGGATAAAAGCTGGGTCCCCTCCGCGCCCAACACCTCGCTCTACATCCGCCCGTTCATGATCGCGGTGGACCCGAACCTCGGGCTCCACACGCCGGAGCATTTTCTCTTCTCCATCATCGCCAGCCCCGTCGGCAGCTACTACAAGGAGGGGCTCAATCCCGTCTCCATCATGATCGAGAACGAGGACGTGCGCGCGGTGCGCGGCGGCACGGGCTACGCCAAGTGCGGCGGCAACTACGCGGCGGCCTGCCGCGCGGCCGAGCGCGCCGAGAAGCAGGGCTACTCGCAGGTCCTCTGGCTCGACGGCGTGGAGCGCAAGTACATCGAGGAAGTCGGCAGCATGAACGTCATGTTCAAGATTGGCGGCACGGTGGTGACCCCGAAGCTCACCGGTTCGGTCCTTCCCGGCATCACGCGCCGGTCCTGCATCGCGCTTATGCACGACTGGGGCGTCCCGGTCGAGGAGCGCCTTCTCTCCGTCGGGGAACTCGCCAAGGCGGTGGAGAACGGCACGCTTGAGGAGGCCTGGGGCTGCGGAACCGCCGCGGTCGTCTCCCCCATCGGCACGCTGGCCTATGAGGGAAAGGAATATACCGTCGCGGGCAACAGGATCGGCCCTTTCACCCAACGGCTCTACGACGAGCTCACGGGCATTCAGTGGGGCACGAAGCCGGACCCCTACGGATGGGCCCATCCGGTAAAATAATGCAGCTCCGCCCTGTGCCGGACGAGGTTCCGGCACAGGGCGGTTATGCGGTGTGGCAAAAGCGCCGCGCGCGCCTTTGGCAGGAACGCGGGCAGGGGTCCGCGTTCCCGCACCGGAAGGCGCTCCTTCAGGCGGGCCACGTAAACCGCGCCGACGGAGGGAGGAAACGGATGA
>DAOPLW010000325.1:0-1816 GCA_035391945.1 Oscillospiraceae bacterium
CTCGCGCTTCGCCATGCACTCGGACGCCGGCATCGGCGTGGACAGCCCATACAAAATGCAGTTCGCCATCAACCACTGCGGCGTCTGGAAGATCCTCTACGCAGCCTTCCGCAGCGCCCTCGGAAAGCTCGTGGGCAAGCACGGCATCTTCTACGACATCGCCGGCATCGAGGTCGAGGGGCTGGACGGCTTTTACGACCATGTGTTCGAGGAGTACGGCAACTACGGCATCCGCATCCCGGAAAATTCCACCGGGGTCTGCGACGAGATCTTTGAAAAAACCGGCATCCGTTCGATGATCGTGGACGCCAACGACCTGACCATCACGATCCTCGGCCACGCGGACGCGCTTCACATGACCGAGGCCGAACTCACGGAGCTCATTAAGGATAACCCCGCCGGACAGTCCGACGAGCTCACGCCGTTTATCCTCATCCGGCCGGTGAAAGAGGCCGCGGACGCGGCGGAGCAGACGGCCGAGGCCAGCGGCGAATAAAACAGGCAGAACGAACGCGGGCGCCCAATGGGCGCCCGCGTTTCTTCGTGATTCAATGTGCCGCCCGGCGTCCTTCGCGCAGCGCGTCGAGCGCCGCGACGGCCTCTTCGGCGAGCGGCACGCCGCCCCCCAGCGCCTGCGCGTAAAGCGCGACCTTCGCGCAGTGCTCGAGCGTCTCCATCCGTTCCCAGGCCGCGCCCAGGTCCGCGGCGACCGTCACCGCGCCGTGCCCCATGAGGATCGCCGCGTCGCCGTCCGCGAGCGCCGCCGCGGCACCGTCCGCGAGCGCCTGGGAGGAGGGCAGGGCATAGGGCGCAACCCCGATGCGCCGGAGGGTGAGCACCGCCTCCGGCAGAAGCAGCGGCAAAACCCGCCCCGCGGCGGCAAAGGCCGTCGCGCACGGCGGATGCGCGTGGACGACGGCTCCCACCTCCGGCCGCGCGCGGTAAATGGCCAGATGCATCCGCCACTCCGACGAGGGCTTCCCCGCGCCGCGCAGCGGCGCGCCGTCGGCATCGAGGACCACAAGCGCCTCCGGCGTCAGGCCGCCCTTGGAGACGCCCGAGGGCGTCAGGAGCACAGCGCCGTCCGCCAGACGCGCGCTCAGGTTCCCGTCGCTCCCGGCGATCAGTCCCCTCTCCCAAAGCAGCCGGCCCGTCTCGCAGACCGCCCGGCGCAGCGCGTTCTCATCCATGGCAAGCATCCTCCCAAACCTGCTGCAGCGTCTCCGGTTTTACGATACCCCGTTCGGTAATAAAGCCCGTGATATACCGCGCGGGCGTCACGTCGAAGGCGAAATTCAGCGCCCTGGCGCCCTCCGGCGCGATGCGGACGCGCCCGTGGCCGCCGTCCGGGAGCGCGCCGGAAACCGCCAGGACCTCCTCCTCGCCGCGCTCCTCAATGGGGATCGCCTCCCCCTCCGGGCAGGCGGGGTCGAAGGTCGCAAGGGGAGCCGCGACATAGAACGGCACGCCGTTTTCCTTCGCGAGCACCGCTTTTTCATAGGTGCCGATCTTGTTGGCCGTGTCGCCGTTTCTGGCGATGCGGTCCGCGCCCACGAGCACGAGATCGACCATGCCGCGGCGCATGAGGAGTCCCGCGGCGTTGTCCGGAACGATCGAGACGTCGACCCCCTCGCCCATGAGCTCCCAGGCCGTGAGCGAAGCCCCCTGCAGCCGCGGACGCGTCTCATCGGCATACACTTTGAGGCGGACGCCCTCCCGGTGCGCCGCATAGATGGGCGAGAGCGCACTGCCCCAGTCGGTAAAGGCCAGCCAGCCGGCGTTGCAGTGGGTCAAGATACGCATGTCCGCTTTGAGG
>DAOPLW010000326.1:0-1787 GCA_035391945.1 Oscillospiraceae bacterium
ATTCCGCCCTTCATGATCATCTGCGAGCTTAGCGCGGTCGATGCGGATATGGCGGAAGCCATCGTCAACCTGACGACGGCGCAGACGGTATACAGCGCAGCGCTGGCCGGGGGCGCGGAGATCATCCAGACGTCCCTCATCGATTTTCTGACCTGACGCCCCGCCGGAAAGCCCGCCAGGGGGGACCCGTATGAAAGTGCGAAGAATCCAAATTGAACAGGTACCGGCACAGATCCGTGTCGAGTCTCAGAGGGCGGCGCTCTCCATCGAGACGCAGCGACGCGGCATGACGATAGAGAAGCGGCCCGCGCGGATGTCGGTGGAGCGGCGCGACGGAACGGTCGAAGTCGACATGGAGGGCCTCTATGACAACATCGGACTCAAGGATATGCGCACCCTGACGGCGGAAAACGCGATGCGCGCGCAGGCCCAGGCGGAGCAGAGCATCCGGGAATCCGCAGACGAGGCGGACTACGTCGCCACGCTCCCCCACGCGGGCAATGCGATCGCCGAGGCGGCCAGGGGCAGGATGCTCGAGCACAGGGAGCCCGCCGTGAACAGCGGGGGAGTGCCGCCGGGAGCGCTCGAGATGCGGGGGGTACCCGGAGGTGTCTCGATCGACTGGTCCAGGCACGAACTCAAAATCAATTGGGACGACTTCCAGTCCCCGGTCATCACGGTCGAGCCCAAGGCGTCGGTCGACGTGCAGGTCGTGCAGAAGCCCGTCGTCGCATGCACCGTCGTGGAGATGGACATCCCGCCCGAAACAGGAGGGACGATCGACGCGGAGGCATGAGCCCCGCAAATTTTAATTTGATGGACGGTGGTCTGCCATGAAAATCAGAACGGCCCATTTCGGGGAAATCGAGATAGACGGCAAAAATATCCTGACGTTCGAGAGCGGCCTTTTCGGGCTGGAGGAGGACAGGCGCTACGCCCTTCTTTCCAACGAGGACAGCCGGCCGATCAACTGGCTGCAGTCGCTGGACCACCGGGAGATCTCGCTCCCCGTCGTGGACCCCTTCTCCGTCTGCCCGGATTACTCCTTCGACATCTCGGCCTCGGACGTGGACAGGCTCGGCGTCACGCAGGTGAAGGACGTCTATGTCTTAAGCGTCCTGGTGATCCCGCAGAACGCGGCCGCCATGACGGTCAATCTCTCCGCGCCGATCATCATCAACGTGCGCAACAAAAAGGGATGCCAGATCATCCTGGACGACAGGCGATACCGTGTGCGCGTACCCGTTTCCGAGCTCCTCGGAAAGCCCGTAAAGGATGGTCTGTGATATGCTGGTACTCACGAGAAAACAGAACGAAGGGATCCTGATCGGCAGCGACATCACGGTCACGGTCATCAGCATCGACGGGGACAAGATCCGGCTCGGCATCCAGGCGCCCAAAAGCGTCCGGGTCATCCGGGAGGAGCTGACCGCCGAGATCGGCCAGGAAAACCGGATGGCGGCGCGGTCCGCCTATTTTCCGCTGCACGGCGGCGAAAGAGTGCGGTGACGCGGCTTTTCCGGTCCGGCGGGATTTGCGCGGCGATTTTCCGCCTCCCCGCCGTATTTGGCGCACCCGGACAGCGACGCCTTGAGCGGTTCCTATATGGAGTCCGAGACGCCGGGTATCTCCTCGTCCGGCAGCGGATCCGGAGGAAGCACGTCGCATACCCTGAATACGGAAACGCGTTTTTGAAACGGCGCCAGGCTTCAAAACCGCTTTGATGGAACGGGAAAGACGACCCTGACGGGTTTCTTTCCCGGTCTCTTTCCTTTCGGGCCCCGGCG
>DAOPLW010000327.1:0-1786 GCA_035391945.1 Oscillospiraceae bacterium
TGCTCCAGGTAACTGCTGATGGCGGCATAGATTTCCGGCGCCGCCGCTTCGCTGCTGAAGAAATCAGTGGTCTCATAACCGAGGCCGAGCGCCGCGATCTTGAGATTGCGGCGTTCCTCCAGGGCCGCGCCCTCGACCAGGGACTCCGCGTCGCCGCGCGCGGCGGCTTCCTTCATGAGCAGGATATAGTTTGCTTCTTCATACGTGGGGTTTTCCGCGCTCTTGGCGATGATCGATGCGACAATGGTCTCGATGGGATCGGATGCGATCGCCTCCTCGGCGACCGCGGTGGTTGTGACGATCGTATCATCCACGAGCACGGGCGCATCGTCGGCGTAGGCGGCTGTGGTGATCCCCAGGATGACCGTCAGCGCCAGAAGCGCGCTCAGGATTCGTTTCATCGGGTTTGTTCCTCCTAAGGGGAGCCTCGCCTTCCCGGATTGGCGGCCGGCTCCGGTCTGGTACGGCAGCTGCCGGTATGTACCAGTTTTTAACCACTTTGTTACTCTTTTGTAACCAATGTGTTCTTATCTTATACCACACTTTCCCATGGGAAGCAAGCAAAATGTTTCGTCGAATTTCACAGAAATGGGCCAAATTTCTTGGATTCTCCCCCACCGGCCCTTTTATTTGGCTATTTTTTACAAGACAATCCGCCATTTTGCATAAAAAAGAGCGCCGCGGCCGAAGCCGCGGCGCTCCCCACCAGACCGGAATCAGGTCCTATTCGTTGATGAGGTTCGCCCTTTCCAGAAGGTAGAACACGATGCCCAGAAGCAGGCCGACGGCCGCGGCGAGGCTCATGCCGGAGAGCTTGAGCATGCCCTTCTCGACAACCATGCCGGAGAAGCCGGCCACGAGCACGACGGAGGTGAGAATCAGGTTCTTGCTCTTGGCGTAGTCCACCTTCTGGTCCACGAGCAGGCGCAGGCCGGAGGTCCCGATCATGCCGTAGAGGAGGAAGGTCACGCCGCCGATGACCGCGGGCGGGATGGTGGAGATGAGGGCGGAGAGGGGGCCGACGAAGGCGAGGATGATGGAGATGACCGCGGCGCCGCCGATGACCTGCACGCTGTAGACGCCGGTAACGGCCATAACGCCGATGTTTTCGCCGTATGTCGTGGTCGGGACGGAACCCACGAGGCCCGAGAGGGCGGTGGAGAAGTCGTCCGCAAAGAGGGAGCGGTGAAGGCCGGGATCCCGGATGAGGTCGCGCCCGACGATTTCGCCCGTGACCTTCTGGTGTCCGATGTGCTCGGCGGTGATGACGAGGAGCACGGGAAGCATGGAGAGGATGGCCTGGCCGTCAAACTTCGGGCTGGAAAAGGCGGGGAGTTGAAAGAGCTTGGCCGCGGCGACGGGGGCGAAATCGACCATGCCCATCGCCGCTGCGGTGGCGTAGCCGCAGATCATCGCGATGAGAAGCGGGATGACGCTGAAAAAGCCGCGGAAGAGGAGCGAGCCGAAGACGGCCACGCCGAGGGTCACGGCGAAGACGATAACCTGCTTGGAGTCGGAGAAGTCCGCGCCGAGGTTGCCGCCGCCCACGGGGTAACTGGCCAGTTCCAGACCGATAAGTGCGACGATGGGACCCATGGCGGCGGGGGGCAGCACCTTGTCGATCCATTCCGTGCCGGTCTTATAGATAATGAAGGACAGTACGCAGCCGCACAGACCCACGATCACGAAGGCGCCTTGCGCGTAAGCAAATCCCTTGGATGCGATAATGACTCCTGCGGGCGCCAAAAAAGCAAAGCTCGAACCCAGATAGGCCGGTGCTTTGCCT
>DAOPLW010000328.1:0-1786 GCA_035391945.1 Oscillospiraceae bacterium
ACACCATCGCCAGCCTCATCGACGTGTTCCCGCCCTATCAGCAGCAGCAGAACAGGACGCAGCTCGCGCACGTACTCGAGTGCGTGGTTTCCCAGCAGCTTCTCCCCATGCGGTCGGGGCACGGCCGCGTGGCCGCCATCGAGGTCATGCTGGCCAACGGCGCCATCCGCAACCACATCCGCGAGGCGAAGACCTTCCAGATCCCCAGCGTGATCCAGACGAGCCGGAAGCTCGGGATGATCACGATGGACGACGCGATTCTGGAGCTCTATCTCGGCGGACAGATCACCGCCGAATCGGCGCTGGCCTTCGCGCAGGACCGCGCGGCCCTCGCCCGGAAGATCATGTAGGAAAGGAGCGTGCCGCGCGTGCCGGAATTCATGTAT
The DNA here is from genome assembly GCA_035391945.1 of Oscillospiraceae bacterium. Classification (GTDB taxonomy): domain Bacteria; phylum Bacillota; class Clostridia; order Oscillospirales; family Oscillospiraceae; genus DAOPLW01. The sequence goes on from DAOPLW010000328.1 coordinate 387, forward strand.
GTGGCCGTAAGCCGGAAGGGCGACGAGAGCAAGGGCATGGTGGAGGCGGAGAGCCGCGACCGCGCCGCCGCGGATCTCAAGAACCGCGGCCTGGTCCTCATTTCGCTGGAGGAGCCCAGCGCCCTCTCACGGGACGTCACCTTCTCGATTTTTCAGAAGAAGCCGAAGGCGCGGGACTTGAGCGTCTTCTGCCGTCAGTTCGTGAGTATCCTCGACGCCGGCGTCTCGGTCATCAGCGCCCTGGAGATGCTCTCCGAGGAGACGGAGAACAAGAACCTGCGCGCTGCCATCGTGGAGGCGAAGCGTTCCATCGAAAAGGGCGAGTCGCTCACCGAGGCGATGCGCCCCTATGAGAATTTGTTCGGCGGCATTTTCATCACGCTCCTCGCGGCCGGCGAGGCCTCGGGCAGCCTGGACGTCTCGCTCAGCCGCATGGCGGAGCAGTACGAGAAGGAAGCGCGCCTGAAGGCCATGGTGAAAAAGGCCATGATCTACCCCGTCGCGGTGGCCGTCGTGGCCCTGGCCGTGATCATCGCGCTTCTGACCTTCGTGGTCCCGACCTTCGAGAGCATGTTCGCCGACCTGGGCACCCAGCTTCCCGCCCTGACCCGCGGCGTCATCGCCGTGAGCCGGTTCGTCATCGGAAGGTGGTATGTGATCGTGGCCGTCGTTGCGGTCGCCGTCTTCGCGCTCCGGTCCTACGGGAAAACGGAGAACGGCGCGCACCTTTACGGGCGCATCGGCCTGAAGGCGCCGCTTTTCGGGCAGCTCACGGTGAAGTCCTCCGCCGCCCGCATGGGCAGGACGCTCAGCACCCTCATCGCGGCCGGAATCCCGTTTATTGACGCCATCACCATTACGGCCGACACCATGACGAACATCTATTTCAAGGAGGCCATGGAGGACGCGCGCGAGGACGTCTCGATGGGAAGCGTGCTCTCCGAGCCGATCGCGAAGAGCGGCGTGTTCCCGCCCCTCGTGCACCATATGCTGAAGATCGGCGAGGAGAGCGGCAACATCGACGGCATGCTCACCAAGATGGCCGATTATTACGACGAGGAGGTCGAGGGCCTCACCCAGAGGCTCACGGCCGCCATGGAGCCGCTCATCATCGTGCTCCTCGCGGCCATCGTCGGCACCATCGTCATTTCGCTGGTCCTGGCCATGGCGCAGATGTACGCCGGGCTCGACAGCCTGTAAAACCCGTTTATAAGTCCGGGCCGACGGCATGGGGGCGCGGCCGGGTTTATAGAATAGAACCTGCCCGCGGGTGCGGGCGACCCCGCGGAAACAATAAAAATTTGTCAGAAGAGAGGTAAATGTATGAATAACAAACTCGAGCGCTCGAAGAAAAACCTGCGCAGCAAAAAGGGCTTCTCGCTGGTGGAGCTGATCATCGT
>DAOPLW010000329.1:0-1772 GCA_035391945.1 Oscillospiraceae bacterium
TGGACGAGCACGTCCGCGTCCGAATGGCCGGCGAGACCGCGATCGAACGGAACCGTCTCCCCGCCCAGCACCAGCGGCCGCCCCGCCACGAGCCGGTGGACGTCGTAGCCATGGCCGATGCGCATGCTCAGTCTCCCTCCCAGTCGGAAAGCAGAGCTTCCAAAATTATTACGTCAACCTTTGTGGTGACCTTCAGATTCCGTTCCTCCCCTTCCACCAAAGCGACAGACATCCCGAGCCGCTCCACGGCGGCGCAGTCGTCTGTGACGGCGACGCCGTCGGCGGCCGCTTTCTGCAGCGCGCCCTTGATGAGCGAGGACTCGAAGACCTGCGGCGTCTGCACGGTGAAGAGCCTCGTGCGGTCCGGCGTGCGCCGGACGAAGCCGTCCTCGGCCTCCTTGACGGTATCCTTCACCGGCAGGGCCGGCGCGGCGGCGCCGGTCTCCGCCGCCCGGGAGACGACGCGCGAAACCAGCGCGGGGGTCACCAGGGGGCGCGCGCCGTCGTGGATGAGCGCCAGAGGCGCGGCGCGGTCGATTTCCAGAAGGCCGATGAGGACGCTCTCCAGCCGCGTCGCGCCGCCCACGACCACCTTCGTGGCCTTGGAGATGCCGAAGGAGCGGCAGAGGTCGCCCACGGCGACGATGCTCTCCTCGCGGGTCACGACCACGATCTCCGTAATTTCATCGCAGTCCTCCAGCGCCATCAGCGTCCGCGCCAGCACGGGGACGCCGAAGAGCGGCAGAAAGAGCTTATCCGCGCCTCCCATCCGGGAGGAGGACCCCGCGGCGGCCACAACGGCGCTGCAGCGCAGGGCTTCCGGCGGCCTGGGAAAAAGCCGCTTCAAGAGTCCCGCCATATGTTTCACCTCAGAAAAAACCGGGGCTGGTCAAGCCGCCCCGATCCAATTGTATGCGGAAATATTTGATTTAAGACAGCGCGCGGTCGATGCGCGACTCGACCTCCTCGTATGTGGAGCCCTGCGCCAGGACGATCTCGGAAATCAGGATCTGCTTGGCGGAGTGGAGCATCTTGCGCTCGCCCGAGGAGAGCCCGCGCTCGTTGTCGCGCAGCATGAGGCCCTTGACCACCCGCGCGACCTCGAGGAGATCGCCGCTCTTCAGGCGCAGCATGTTCTCCCGGTAGCGCCGGTTCCAGTTCGGCGTCATGTCCACCTCGATATCGGGCATGGCGGATAGAATGCGCTCCGCCTCATCCCTGCCGATCACAGGACGCACACCAATCTCGGCGCTGTTCTCCGTGGGGATCATCACGACCATGCCGCCGGCCGGGATCTTGAGGATATAGTAATCCCGCTTGACCCCGCCGATCTTACGCTGGGTGATGCTGTCCACGATCCCGGCACCGTGCATTGGATGGACAATTTTATCGCCAACCCGGAACATCTCTGGCCTCCCTACCGGTATTTCTTCCCCGGCAAAAATAATACTTGACAATTCTTTCTCTCTATTATATCATATTAAAATTTCGTTTGCAAGGATTATTCAGACAAAAAAATAATGATACGACCCGTACGGCAACATTTTTTTGCCGTACGGGTCGTATTTTTATCTTTTTATTCGGTTTTCCTTACGCCTCTGGTTCCTGGTCGTGCCCTTCGGCCACCTGGACCGAGCCCTCGTCGGCCGTGGCGACGACCTCGTCGGGACCGGCGGCCGGCTCGCGGCCGGCCCCGTCCTCGAGGACGGAGCGGATGGACAGGGACACCTTATGCTTGTCGTTATCGATGTCGATGATGCGCACCTTGACTT
>DAOPLW010000330.1:0-1763 GCA_035391945.1 Oscillospiraceae bacterium
CGCTGCTCAAGGACGTGGCGATGTTCGACCAGATGTATGAACTGAACACCAAGTACCACAAGGAGCTCACGATGTATATCCTCGCCGGCCGCAAGCGTCTGGCCTCTCTGCGCGCGGGGGAGATCGAAGAACTGCGCAAAAAGGCCGGGGCGAGCGGTACCCCGGAGGACGCGCAGGCGTATAACGACATGGTGAACCTTGCAAACCGTTTCGAGAAGAAGCTCCACGATCTGGAGCTCACCCGCATGATCTCCGTCCAGATGGGTCCGCAGACCCGCCTCCTGCAGAACAACGACAGCCTGATGATCGAGAAGATCCAGTCGAGCCTGGTAAACACAATCCCGCTCTGGAAGAGCCAGATGGTCCTCGCCCTGGGACTCGAGCACTCCCGTCAGGCCACCGCCGCGCAGCGGGAGGTGACGAACGTCACGAACGAACTTTTGCGCAAGAACGCGGAGAAGCTCAAGACCGGCACCATCGAGACGGCGAAGGAGGGCGAGCGGAGCATCGTGGACATCGAAACGCTCCGGCATACGAACGAGGAACTCATCTCCACGCTCGACGAGGTCATGCGCATCCAGCAGGAGGGCGCGCAGAAGCGCCGAGAGGCGGAGGTCGAGCTCGGCCGCATCGAGGGCGAGCTCAAGGCGAAGCTCATGGAGCTGCGCAAGTGAGGCTTCCGGCTGCGCCCGGGTCTCCCGGGACGCCGCGCCGGACTTTGAGTTAAGAGGAGTCCGCTATGGAATTTTTGAAGAACCGCCGGAACGCCAAGCTCATGACCGCCGTCGTGATCGTGCTGTGTTTCTTTTTGGGCACGGGACGCTCGCTCCGGCGTGAGATCGGAAAGGTGGAGGCGCTGTTTTACAGCGGCGTGGAAGGCCGCGTGAGCATCAGCACGCAGCTGGCCAAAAAGGTAAACGAAAGCCATAACCTTCTTTCCGTCGCCGACGACTACAATAGCGTTCTGGGGAGCCTTCCGGATAATCTGCGCGCCGCGGGCGAGGCGGTGACAAGCGCGGCGACGCCGGCCGAGAAATACGAGGCGGACGAGACGCTCACCGAGGCCGCGTCCGACCTGACCGAGGCGCTTTTGCAGTGCGACCTCACCGCGCAGCAGCGGGACGTCGTGGATGAAGCGAATCAGAATATGGAGAACATCGACAAGGCCATCGCGAAAAGCGGCTACAACGACGCGGTGGACGAATTCAACAATACCGTCCTGCGCGCATTCCCTGCCTCGGTCATGAAGGGGATCACCGGCGCGGGAGAAGCGGAGGCATTCCGATGAAAAAACGGGTATCCCTGGCGGTGCTTCTCGCGCTGCTGCTGGCGATTTCGCTCTCCCTGAGCGCCTTTGCCGTGGTGGAACAGGGCACCGGCGACGGCTTTTACGCCGTGGACGAGGCGAACGTGCTCTCCGAGGAGACGGAGGCGGGTATCGCCTCCGCCAACGCGGAACTGGAGGAGCAGACCGGCGCGCAGATCGTGGTCGTGGCCGTAGAATATCTCGACGGTTACTATGCCGACGAATACGCGTGGAAGCTCTTTAACGACTGGGGTGTCGGGGACGACGCCAAGGACAACGGCATGCTCCTCCTCTTCGCCACGGAGGAGGGCAAAGGCTGGCTCGTGCAGGGCGCCGGCATCGCGGACGACTTTACGGACGACACGGCCGCCGCATACCTGGACGACTACTTCTGGACCGACTTCGACAAGGGCGACTACGACGGCGCGGTGCAGACCCTCTTCACCCAGCTTGTCGG
>DAOPLW010000331.1:0-1759 GCA_035391945.1 Oscillospiraceae bacterium
GCCCAGCATCGGCACCTGCCCGGTCTCCATGAACGAGCGCGAGCGGGTCTGCGCCCTGATCGCGGGCATTGACCCGCGCCTCGCCTTTCACGATTTCCGCATGGTCACGGGCCCCACGCATGTCAACCTCATCTTCGACGTCGTCGCGCCTTTCGATTTCCCGATTCCTGACGCGGAGCTCAGGCGGGAGGTCGTGCGGCGGGTGCGCGCGCTCGACGGGAGATACAACGCGGTCGTGAAGATCGATAAATCGTATCTCTGAATAGAAACGGCGGGCGGTGGCGGTTCCTCCGGCTGAGAGCTTAACCCAAAGCGCGGCCCCATATCCGCAGGCGGCCGGTTTCCGGGGACGGATGCCGGCTTTTATCGGCGTGAAACCAAATCAGCTCGAATGGAAGTGGCGGGACATGATACTGGAACAAGACGATCTGGCGCTCATCGAAGCAGCGCGCGCGGCGATCCGGAAGAACTATGACAAAACCGCCTGTCTGCACACCGTCGGGACGGCCGTCCGCTGTGCGAACGGAAACATCTATACGGGTGTGAATCTCTATTCGATCCACGGCGCCTGCGCGGAACAGGTTGCGCTCGGCGCGGCGGTCACGGTCGGCGAGCGGGACTTCGCCTGCATCGTCGCCGTACGCGGCGAAATGGGGGAGGAGATCCTGTCCCCGTGCGGGAACTGCAGGCAGATTCTTGCCGACTATGCCCCGCGCTGCGCCGTGATCGTGCGGGACGGCGCCGGGCCCGTCAAGATGCCGGCGTCGGAACTTCTGCCGTTTGCTTACCGGACTGAAACCTGAAAAGAGGGGCGCGGCCAATGGCCGCGCCCCTTTCGTCCTTTCGCCGTGCGAAAAGCCTCGCAGGGTTTCGCCGCCGGGGCGGCGAAAGAAGTGAAATCCGTCCGGAGGGGAATTCATTTCCCCGCAGGAGACGTTTGCCTGCGGACGCGTGTCCGCGGCCGCTTTCGCCGTGCGAAAGCGAGTGGGTTATCAAAGCCGGGCAAAGCCCGGCTTTGTATCCAAGGGGGATGAAATCCCCCTTGGAACATCCTTACGCACCCTGCGCCCTGCGTCCGGCGGTATTGGAAATACCCAGTTCATCCCGGTACTTGGCCACGGTCCTGCGGGAGAGCGCGATGCCCTCCTCCGCGAGGAGGTCCGAAAGCCTCTGGTCGGAGAGCGGCTTTTTCGGATTTTCGTCCGCCACCAGCGCGCGGATGCGCTCCTTCGCGGCCTCCGCGGATACCTCCCCGCCGCACCCGTCCGCCAGCGCGCGGCTGAAGAAGAAGTCCAGGGGAAAGATACCGAAGCAGCACTGCAGGTATTTCCCGCGGATGGTGCGGCTGACCGTGGACTCGTGCACGCCGAGGATCTCCGCCAGCTCCGCCTGCGTCATGGGCGTGAGGTGCCCGCGCCCGCGACGGAAAAACGCGCCCTGCCGCGTCACGATCTCCTTCGCGCAGCCGAGCAGTGTCGCGCGGCGCTGCTCGATGCCGTTCAGGACCCACTGCGCCTGCCTGATCTTCAGGGAAAGATAGTCGCGCACGGACTCGTCGTTCGTCTCCGAAGCGAGACGATTATAATAGCCGCTGATGCCCAGGCGCGGAAGATAGCCGTCGTTCATCGTGACTTCGAAGCCGGTTTCCGTTTTGCGCACCACCAAATCAGGTCTTATGTAAACCGGAGGCGCGTCGTTCCCGAAACGGCTGCCGGGCCGCGGGTCCAGGGCGCGGATCTGGTGGCATGCCGCATAAACC
>DAOPLW010000332.1:0-1742 GCA_035391945.1 Oscillospiraceae bacterium
AGCATCCACGACATAGACCCCGCGGCGCTGCAGGAGAAACGCGTCCATCTGCTGCTGGCGGACCTGGACAATACCGTCGCGCCGTATCATATCCCGCTGCCCACGCCCGAGATCCTCGCCTGGCGGGACGAGCTCGCCGGGTATGGCGTGCGGCTTTTCATCCTGTCCAACAACCGCGGCGCCTCCCGCGCGCAGAACTACTGCCGGGAGCTGGGCGTGCCGTATCTCGCCCACGCGGGGAAGCCGCACCGGGCCGGCTTCGAGCGCGCGATGCGCGAGATGGGAGCCGCACCGGAGGAAACGCTGGTGCTGGGCGATCAGATTTTTACAGACGTTCTGGGCGCGCGCCGGGCGGGGCTTCCCGTCTGGCTGGTGCGGCCCATCGACATCAGGCGCAACCCGCTTCGCGCGCTGCGCTATCTTTTGGAGCAGCCGTTCCGTCTGCTCACGCCAAAAGGAGAGAAGAAAAAATGAACCATTTCAGCCAAATCCGTGCGAAGCTGGTTTCCCGCGGGCTGGACGCCATGCTTCTGACCTGCGAGGCCAACCGTTTCTACGCCTCCGGATTCCACTCCACCGGTACCGACGGCGTGGCTCTGGTTACGAGGGAGGGCGCCTACTACTTCACCGATTCCCGCTACATCGAGGCCGCGGGGAAAGAGGTGCAGGACGCCGCCATTCGCATGACCGACGTCAAGAACCCCTACGTCGATCTCATAAACGAGGTCATCGAGCGTGAGAAGCTCGCGGTCATGGGCTTTGAGGACGCTTACATGACCGTCGCCGACCGCAAAAACTACGGGAAGCTCAAATGCCGCCTGAAGCCCGCCGCGGCGCTCATGACTGAGCTGCGCGCCTCCAAGGACGAGGAGGAGCTGCGCCGCATGGAGAAGGCGCAGCGCATCTCCGAGAAGGCGCTCGCGGAAGTGCTGCCGCTCATCAAGCCGGGCGTCACGGAGCGGGAGGTCGCGGCGGAGATCGTCTACCACATGATGCGAAACGGCGCGTCGAAGCCCTCCTTCGATCCCATCGTGGTCTCCGGGCCCAACACGAGCCTGCCTCACGGCGTGCCCACGGCGCGCAGGATCAAGAGCGGCGAATTTGTGACGATGGACATCGGCAGCATCTACGAGGGCTACTGCTCGGATATGACCCGCACGGTCGCCGTCGGGAGCGCCACGGACGAAATGAAGAACATTTACGGCATCGTCCTGAAAGCGCAGTTGGCCGGTATCGCGGCCGCGCGCGGCGGCGTCGCCGGGAAAAGCGTGGACGCCGCCGCCCGGGACGTGATTGGGAAGGCCGGCTACGGGGCATACTTTGGGCACGGTTTCGGCCACAGCCTGGGCATCGAGATCCACGAGGGACCTTACGCCAGCCAGGCCGGAAAGGAGAAACTGCCGGTCGGCGCGGTGATTTCGGCGGAGCCGGGCATCTACCTGCCCGGCCGGTTCGGCGTGCGGATCGAGGATGTGGTGATCCTGCGCGAGGACGGCTGCCGGGTTCTCACGAAGGCCCCCAAGAAGGAGCTCATTATCCTCTAAAACCCTTGCAAAAAAGCCGGGAATGCGATAATATACCATCATGAAAGAGCCTGTACCGGTTTATACTGTATGATATTTGGAGGATAGGAGTTATGATTTCAGCCAGCGAATTTAGGAACGGCGTCACGTTCGAAATGGACGGCAAGGTCATGCAGGTCGTCGAGTTCCAGCATGTCAAGCCCGGCAAGGGCGCGGCCT
>DAOPLW010000333.1:0-1736 GCA_035391945.1 Oscillospiraceae bacterium
GATCACGAAACGCGACGCCAATATGCTCATCATGCTCCTGGGCATCATCCTCTTTGTGGGCGTATATTTCGGCGTTTACAACACCTTCCAGACGAAGACCGACAAAGTCCAGGGCGAGATCGCGGAGCTCAGCCCCCGCCTGGAGACGCTGCGCGGCTACTACAACAGCCTGGATACCTACCGCGCCGCCATCGAGACGGACGGCGAATTCATCCAGGACGAGATGAAGCATTACCCCGAGGAAGTGCGCACCGAAGATTTCATCATGTACGCCGTCAAGCTCGAAAACAGGACCGGCATGGACATCCAGAGCGCCTCCTTCGCCGAGCCAGAGCATCTCTTCGACTTTTCCAGCGTGGAGAAGGACCCGACCACGGCGTCCGGCTACAAAACCGTCACGCTCGCCGCGTGGCGCGCCGATATGAGCGTCACGGGCATGTTCAGCTATACGGCGTTTAAGAGCGCGCTCGCATATATTTACGATGAGAACGCCTACCGCACCGCGGTGGACAGCGTCACCGTGAGCTATGACGCCGAGAGCGGCAACCTCTCCGGCAGCATCAGCCTCCAGAAGTTCTACATTGCCGACGAGGACTACACCTATACGCCCACCGTCGTGCCCTCCCGTCCGCTGGGGAACAGCAACCCCTTCGGCACCATTCAGCTCGGGGAGTGACGGAGCGACTTTAGAGAAAGCGGGGTGAGTCCCTTGCGCCGAATCATAGCCTGCCTGAAGAGCAACAGAGGGTTCTCCCTCCTGGAGCTCCTCATCGGGATGCTGATTCTCTCCATCATCATCGGCCCCCTTCTGCAGAGCTTTTTCACCGCCGCGCAGACGGCGCAGAAGAGCCGCCGCATGGGCGACGCCACGCTCGTGGCGCAGAACCTCATCGAGACGGTCCAGGCGACCGGGCTGGACGATCTGGTCGCCGATGTGAAGTCCGGCTCCGATGCGCTCTTCGGCGCCGGGACCGACGCCGCCTTCTATACTTACGACGACGATTCGCATACTTACGCGCAGGTCCCGGCGGCGGACCTCGACTCCGTCACGGCCGCCGACGAGACGCTCTATGTGGGCGTGACGGGACTCAATGCCAGCGCCTACGACTTTGACGCCATGGTGCGCATCGACGCGGACGCCTTCGGCATCAACGACACGGACGTGGCGAGCTTCACGCCCATGGACGTGGTGTTCAGCCAGCCGACGGGTTCCATCCGCAACCCGGACATTCTGGCCGCGGGCGATTTTGCCAATCAGGCCGCGCTTCTCACGGGGGTCGATTACGCCGCTTCCGATTTCTATAACGGCATGAAGCGGGTCATCACCATCCGCGTCCAGGAGGACGGCGGCGTTGTCACCGCTTCCGCGCTCTACGAATACAGCGCGAAGGTGCAGTACACCCGCACCGTGGCGGGCGTGCCGCAGACGTTCGTGGAGCCGCTTTCCGCTTCGTTCACCTATGACTTTTACCGCGGGAACCTGACGGACAATTTCGAGGGCCTGTATTTCTTCTATTATCCGAATTATCTGGATCTCTCCTACGCCGGGAGCGGCATCGTCACCACCGCCTCCTACGACGACGTGATCAATCTTTACAACTGGGACGACCAGCATTTTTCCTGTTTCCTCATCAAGCAGGAGGATACAGACCAAGGCTGGAGCCACGCGGAACTGGAGACGTTTGACGCGGCCTACAGGGCGCAGGTGAACCAGTATGAATCCGTCATTGTCAAGG
>DAOPLW010000334.1:0-1729 GCA_035391945.1 Oscillospiraceae bacterium
TCCTGAAAAAAGAGATGGAAAAGAACCTTGCTTCCGGCGAGCAGACCATCCTCTTTATCAACCGCCGCGGGAACAGTCCCATGGTCTCCTGCGGCGAGTGCGGCGAGGTGCCGACCTGTCCGCGCTGCAGCGTGCGCATGACCTATCACTCGGCGAACGGGCGCCTCATGTGCCACTATTGCGGACACTCCCAGCCCATGCCTTCCGTCTGCCCGGTCTGCGGCGGCCGCCTGCGCCTCATCGGCGCGGGCACCCAGAAGGTGCAGCAGGAGCTCGAGGCGCTCTTCCCGGGCGTGGAGACGCTGCGCATGGACAGGGACACCACGGGCGCCTCCCGGTCGCACGAGGCGATCCTCTCCCGGTTTGAAAAACGGAAAATCCCGATTCTCCTGGGCACCCAGATGGTCGCCAAGGGGCTCGATTTTGAAAACGTTACGCTCGTCGGCGTCCTCGCCGCCGACCTGTCGCTCTATGTGGATGACTACCGCGCGTTCGAGCGCACGTTCTCGCTCCTCACGCAGGTCGTCGGCCGCGCGGGGAGGGGAGACCGCGCGGGCCGCGCGGTCATCCAGACCTTCACGCCCCAAAACGACGTGATCTTGTGCGCCGCGAAGCAGGACTATGAGCGCTTCTACGCCTCTGAAATCCGGCTGCGGGAGCTGCGCGGCGCGCCGCCCTTCGCGGAGCTCTTCACCCTCACCGTCTCCGGCTTCTCGGAAACCGCCGTGGCCTCCGCCTGTCTGCGCGTGCGCGCGGCGCTGGAGAAACCGGCCGCCGGATGCGGCGCGCGCCTTCTTGGACCGGCGCCGGCGCCGGTCGTCAAGGTTAAGGACCGCTACCGCTACCGGCTGACGGTGGCGGGCGCGGATACCGCGCAGCTCAGACGCCTTCTCTCCGGCGCTCTGACGGCGTTTCCGGAGGACGGACGAAACCGCGGGCTTTCGATGGCCGTGGATAAAAACGCGGCCGACTGACTACAGTATGAGATAAGGATGGTATGCTCAATGGCGACACGCAAAATTCTGACGGAGGGCGATCCAACCCTCGAAAAACATTCCCACCCGGTGACGAAATTCGACGACAAGCTCCACGCGCTGCTCGACGACATGCGCGAGACCATGACCGAGGCGCACGGCGCGGGCCTCGCCGCGCCGCAGGTCGGCATCCTTCGCCGCGCAGTGCTGGTGATGAACGACGAGGACGAGATCCTCGAACTCATCAACCCCGAGATCGTCTCCGCGACGGGCGAGCAGGACGGCCTGGAGGGTTGCCTTTCCATCCCGGGCTACTACGGCTTTGTCAAGCGTCCGAACGAGGTTACCGTGCGCGCCCGCGACCGCCACGGCAAGCCTTTCACCGCCTCCGGAACGGGGCTCACCGCCCGCGCCTTCTGCCATGAGACGGAACACCTGGACGGCCTGCTCTACACCCGCCTGGTGGAGGGCAAGCTCATGACCGGCGAAGAAGTGGACCGTCTCATCGAAGAGGAGGAACGCGCGGCGAAAAAAGAGGAGTGAGGCCATGAAGATCGTATTTATGGGCACCCCCGATTTTGCCGTGCCCTCGCTCAAACGCCTCATTACGGACGGGCATGAGATCCTGGCCGTCTACACGCAGCCGGACAAGCCAAAAAACCGCGGAATGAAGCTTATGCCAACGTCTGTAAAGCAAATTGCATTGACGTACGGGATTCCCGTCTTCCAGCCGAAGACCCTGCGGGACGGCGCTG
>DAOPLW010000335.1:0-1727 GCA_035391945.1 Oscillospiraceae bacterium
GGCCTTCCGCCCCCGCGTCCGGCCGGAGCGCATAGACGCCCAGAACGTTCGCCCGCCGTTCCTCCGCCGACGCGCGCGTCGACTGCGGCTCGTTTTCCACGGTCTTCATAAGGGTCGCGCGCACGGAAAGGCCCATCCGCGCCCCCACGGCCTCAGCCAGGAGTGCGCCCTGGTCATAGCCGCGTCTGCGCAGGCGCCCCCCGCCGACGGGCGCCCAGGTCACGAGATCGAAGCCGTCCTGAAAATGCGCTTGCGCGCAGTCCGCCATAAAGGCGGCGTAGAGGCCGGCATAACCGCGGCAGCCGCCGAACTTGAATCGGCGCACGCTCTCGCGCACCGCACCCTCGTAATAGAAGGGCGAGGCGCAGAGCATGAAAAACTCGCCCCGTTGCAGGGCCTTCTCCCCCTCGGCGGCGGGCAGCAGTGCGGCGCAGCGCGCGCACAGCCCGTCCTCCTCCGGCGCAAGGAGGTGCCGGCAGAAGGCGCATTTCCGCGGAAAAAGGAGGTCGAGGAGCGCTTCCCCCGCCCTATGCATCGGACATGCACCCCGGGAGGTCCTCCGCCCGGCGGCCCGGAAAGGCGAGCCGCCCGCCGGTGCGCGCATGCGCGGAAGCCCCTCTGCGTCCCGGCGTCTCCCGGAACGGATCGTATCCCATCATGTGCATCACCGGCCCTTGCATATTCCGCAATCCGAAAATCGGACCTGCTCCGGATGTGGGCGATACGGATAGTTCCCCGCGGCGTTTCATACGCCCGCGCCGCCGCGGTCCGGGGGACGCGCTGCGGTGACGCCTCCCCCCAAGTCTTCCCACATTCCGGAGCGGCAAACCACAGGGGACGCCGTCCTCGGTTCAAAAGGGAAAGGGGACGGCCGCCGGGCGGCCGCCCCCTTCGTCGCTTATGCCTGCGGCGCGCCGCCGCCGTTGCCGCCGCCGGGCTTCTTGGGACGTCTGCGGCGGTAATTGCGCCGGTTCTTCGCGGTCTTTTCCGCTTTCGGGTCGCCGCCCTCCGCGCTTCCGGTCTCCTGCGGCTTCGGCTGCTCCTTTGCCGGCTTCTGGGTCTGCGGCTTCGGCTGCTGTGGGCTCTGCGGCTTCGGCTGCTGCTGCACGGCCGCGCCTTCGCCTTCGGCCGCGCGGGGCCGTCCGCCCCTGCGGCGGCGCGCGCTGCGCGGACCCGGCTGCGCCGCCGCTTCTCCGGCTTCGGGCGCTCTTCTGCGCTCGCTCTGCTCCCGGGCGGCGCTGGCCGCCGCGGACGCCGCGGCATAGTCCCGCCGCGCCTTCTCCATGGTTTCCCGCATATGCGCCGCGCGCAGTTCCTCGGGCGTGGAATAGCCCTCCGGCCGCTTGCCCTTGCCGGATCGGATGACCCGCACCACCGCGGCGGGATAGACCCGCGGCGACTCGGGCGAGATGTCCAGCTGCACCTTTACGTTCTCCCGCAGAAGGCTCACGCCGCTCACGACGCCCACGCCGTCCGGCGTCTCCACGAAGGAATCCATCTTCGGCGTGTGAGAGAGGAGGTCTTCGTAGGCCTCCTGTTCGTACTTAAGGCAGCACATAAGCCGCCCGCAGGTGCCGGAGATTTTCGCCGGGTTGAGCGAGAGGTTCTGGGTCTTTGCCATCTTGATGGAGACCGGCTGGAACTCGCTGAGAAAGGTCGAGCAGCAGAAGGGCTTCCCGCAGATGCCAAGGCCCCCCAGGAGCTTGGCCTCGTCGCGCACGCCGATC
>DAOPLW010000336.1:0-1714 GCA_035391945.1 Oscillospiraceae bacterium
AACCGGTTTTCGGGATGCGCTGGCGGATGACGTAGGGTTCCCCTGCGGCGAGCTTTTGGGCGATCTCTTCCTGCGTCAGGTTCGCGCAGTGCCCGTCGTAGCCGCCGACGCCGCCTCCGGCGGCGTGGAGCGCCTCCAGGCGCTCCTTCGTGCAGAAGCAGCGGTACGCGCCGCCCGTTTCGACGAGGAGCTCCGCATATTTTTTGTAAAGGCCGCGCCGCTCGGTCTGGACGTAGGGCCCCACCGGGCCGCCGATGTCCGGCCCCTCGTCGTGGGTGAGGCCGCACTTTTCAAGCGTCTTGTAGATGGCGTCCGTTGCGCCCTCGACGAAGCGGACCTGGTCGGTGTCCTCGATGCGCAGGAGGAACTTCCCGCCGTTTCTGCGGGCGATGAGCCAGGTGTAAAGCGCGGTGCGCAGGTTGCCGACGTGCATGTAGCCCGTGGGGCTGGGCGCAAAGCGCGTGCGGACCTCTCCCTTCGGGATGCGGGACTCCATTTCGTCGAACCATTTCCTGTTGGGCACCATCGGAACCCCTCCTTGCAGACAGTAGATATATTCTAAAATCCTCCCCGGAAATTGTCAAGCTTCTTGCTAATAAAATCAAGGTGTGATAAACTACGACTTAATCTGATTTCCCGACGAAAGGACGATCCAATTTGGACGGAAATAAAAAGACCATTTTCAGCGGCATCCAGCCCTCCGGCGCGCTTACGCTCGGCTCCTACCTCGGGGCGATCCGGAATTGGGTGGCCCTGCAGGACGAATATAACAGCCTCTACTGCATCGTGGACATGCACGCCATCACGGCGCGCCAGAACGCCGCGGAGCTGCGCCGCCGCACGCTCGAGCAGCTCGCGCAGTATATCGCCGCGGGGCTCGACCCGGAAAGATGCGTCCTTTTCATCCAGAGCCATGTGCCCGCCCACGCGGAACTCGCATGGGTCCTTGATTGTTATACGATGTTCGGCGAGCTCTCCCGCATGACGCAGTTCAAGGACAAGTCGGCCAAGCACGCTGACAACATCAACGCGGGGCTTTTCACCTACCCGGCCCTCATGGCGGCGGATATCCTGCTCTACCAGACGGACCTCGTGCCGGTGGGCGCGGATCAGAAGCAGCACGTCGAGCTCACGCGCGACATTGCCGCGCGGTTCAACGGCATCTACGGCGACGTATTCCGCCTGCCGGAGCCCTATATCCCGCCCGTGGGGGCGCGCGTCATGTGCCTGACGGACCCCGCGAACAAGATGTCCAAGAGCGACGAGGTGAGCGGCGGCTGCGTGTACCTGATGGATTCGCCGGACGTCATTTCGCGCGCGTTCAAGCGCGCCGTGACGGACAGCGGGACCTGCGTGCACGCCGACGCGGAGCAGAAGCCCGGCGTCACGAACCTCATGAACATCTATGCCTGCGCCACCGGGAAGACGGCCCGAGAGATCGAGACGGAATTTTCCGGCCGCGGCTACGGCGAATTCAAGACGGCCGTGGGCGACGCCGTGGTGGAGCTGTGCCGGCCCGTGCGCGAGGAGGCGCTGCGCCTGCTGGGCGACAAGGCCTATCTGGAAAGCATCTACCGCAGCGGCGCGGAGAAAGCGTCCCGCCTGGCCGCGCGCACGCTGCGCAAGGTCTATAAAAAGGTCGGCTTCGTGGAGCGCTGACATAGATTGTTGAAACGAGGAACCCTGTTATGACCGATCAATTCCGGCTGATTAT
>DAOPLW010000337.1:0-1712 GCA_035391945.1 Oscillospiraceae bacterium
GCTCTGCCGACCATTTTTTATTTGAATCGTACAAGGAGGAAACGCAAATGAGCATCAACATCAAGGGTTCCATTGTAGCGCTGATCACCCCGTTCCATCCCGACGGGAGCGTCGATTACGACGCGCTGGGCGGTCTTCTGGACTTTCACCTGGAGCACAAAACCGACGCGATCCTGGTACTTGGCACCACGGGAGAGTCCTCCACCATGACACATGAGGAGGACGCCGCCGTCTGCGCCTATACGGTCAAGCGCGTGGCCGGGAAAGTGCCGGTCATCGCGGGCAGCGGCTCGAACTGCACAGCGACGATGCTCGAAAAGAGCCTGATGTACGAAAAGCTCGGCGCCGACGGCCTGCTCCTCATTTCGCCGTACTACAACAAGGCCAACCCCGAGGGCATGTACCGCCACTTCGCCACGGTCGCGGACGCCGTCCACATCCCCTGCATCCTCTATAACGTCCCCGGCCGCACGAGCTGTTCCATTCCCGTGGAGGTCGTCGAGCGCCTGAGCCGCCACCCCAACATCGCCGCCATCAAGGAGGCCTCCGGCGACATCGCCTACGCCACCAAGGTAGCGCGTTTCCTCGGCGACGACTTCGCGATGTACTGCGGAAACGACGACATCACCATTCCCCTGCTTTCGCTCGGCGCCTCCGGCGTCATTTCCGTCTCGGCGAATGTTATCCCCGAGGAGACGCATAACATGGTCTTGGATTATCTCTCCGGCGACCGCGAGAAGGCCCTTGCCGCGCAGCTGCGCTATCTGCCGCTCATCAACGGTCTTTTCATGGAGGTCAATCCCATCCCCGTCAAGACGGCGGCAAATCTGATGGGCCTCAAAGGCGGCTCTTTCCGTCTGCCGCTCTATGAGATGACACCGGCCCATCAGGCGCAGCTCAAAACACTCATGGAGGAGGCCGGTGTTCTGTGAAGATCCTGCTCATCGGGCACGGTCGCATGGGCACGCTTCTGGAGGAGACGGCCCGCGCGCGCGGCATGGAGGTCGTCGCCGCCCTCTGCAGCAAGAGCCTCGACCGGCTCGCGTCCCTCGGGAAGGCCGCGGACGTGGTCGTCGACTTCTCCTCGCCGGGCGCCTTCCAGGCCGTCGCCGCGTACGTCCGGCGCACCGGAACGGCCCTCGTCTCGGGCACGACGGGCTATGACCAGGCGCAGCTGGCCGCGATCCGCGCGCTGGGCGAAGCAGCGCCGGTGATCCACAGCGCCAACTATTCTTTGGGCGTGGCCGTCTTCCGGAGGCTCCTTGCGCAGGTCCCGGTATTCTTCCGGGACGCCTGCGACATCGAGGTCACCGAGATGCACCACAATCGCAAAGCCGACGCCCCCAGCGGGACGGCCAAACTCCTCGTCCAGGCGCTCGACCCGGAGGGGCGGCTCACGCCGGTCTATGGCCGCGAGGGACAGACCGGCGCGCGGCGGAAGGACGAGATCGGCATCCACGCGCTGCGCGGCGGCACGGTCTCGGGCGACCACACGGTCTATTTCTTCGGCGAGGACGAGGTGCTGGAGATCACCCACCGGGCCGCCAGCCGACAGATCTTCGTCAACGGCGCGCTCGGCGCGGCGCAGGCGCTCGTCGGAAAGCCCAACGGCTTCTACACGCTTGAGCAGCTTCTCTTCGGGGAAGGGGGATGCGTATGACGGCGCAGGAGATCATCGACTATATCGCAAATTCCGAAAAGAAGACCCCCGT
>DAOPLW010000338.1:0-1655 GCA_035391945.1 Oscillospiraceae bacterium
AAAGGTACCACGGGCACGCAGGCCAGCTTTGTGGAGCTCTTCGAGGGCGACGGCGAAAAGGCCCTCGCGGTCGAGCGCGACATCGCGGCCGAGCTCGGCTTCCAAAAAGTCGTGCCGGTCTCCGGCCAGACCTACTCCCGCAAGACGGACTATTTTGTTCTTTCCGCCCTCGCCGGCGTTGCGCAGAGCGCGATGAAATTCGGAAACGACATGCGCATCCTGCAGAGTTTCAAGGAGCTTGAGGAACCTTTCGAGGCCCACCAGATCGGCTCCTCCGCCATGCCCTACAAGCGCAACCCCATGCGCTGCGAGCGCGTGTGCGCCCTCTCGCGCTATGTGATGACGGACCTCCTCAACCCGGCCTTCACCGCGGGGACGCAGTGGTTCGAGCGGACGCTCGACGACTCGGCCAATAAGCGCGTTTCCGTCGCGGAGGCGTTTCTGGCCACGGACGCGATTCTGAATATTCTCCTAAACGTCTGCGACGGCATCGTCGTCTACCCGAAGGTCATCCGCGCGCGGGTCATGGCGGAGCTGCCGTTCATGGCCACGGAAAACATCATGATGCGCGCGGTCAAAAGAGGCGGCGACCGGCAGGCGCTCCACGAACGCCTGCGCGGACACTCGCTCGCGGCGGCCGCCGCGGTCAAGGAGGAAGGAAAACCCAACGACCTCATCGAGCGCATCGCGGCGGACTCCGCCTTCGGCCTCTCCCGCGCGGAGCTCGACGAGGCGCTTCGTCCCGAGGCCTTCACCGGACGCGCGCCGGAGCAGGTGACGGAGTTCCTCCGCGGCGTCATCCGCCCCCTTCTGGAAAAAAACCGCGCTCTCCTCGGCGAGAAAGTATCGCTGCGGGTATAAAAAGGCACCTGAGGCCGGCGGACGCAACGTGTCCGCCGGCCTTTTCCAGTCTGCCGCGCCGGGCGGCGCGGCAGACCACGGTCGCCGCCCGCCGGAAAATAGAAAGTTACAGAGGAGCGATCGGATGAAACGTCTTTTGATTACGGGCGGAACCGTTTTTGTAAGCAAATATGCGGCGACCTGGTTTTCCGCGCACGGTTACGATGTGTATGTCCTTAACAGAGGGAACCACGCGCAGCCCGCCGGAACCAAACTGATCTGCGCGGACCGGCATCTTCCCGGGGACACGCTGAAAGACATCCGTTTTGACGCCGTGCTCGATATTACGGCATATCGCGCTATGGATATCAGAGATCTGCTGGATCATTTGGGCGGCTTCCAGGACTATATTTTTATCAGTTCCAGCGCCGTTTACCCCGAAACATTGCCGCAGCCCTTTCAGGAAGATCAGCAAATCGGGCAAAACACGGTCTGGGGCGATTATGGTCTTAACAAGGCAAGCGCCGAGCAATACCTGCTTTGCCGTGTGCCGGACGCCTATGTGCTGCGGCCTCCCTATTTATACGGCCCCATGCAGAACCTTTATCGCGAACCTTTTGTTTTTGACTGCGCAAGGGCGAAGCGTCCGTTTTTTATTCCGAACGATGGCAAGATGCCTTTGCAATTCTTTCATGTGGAAGACCTGTGTAAACTGATCGAACTGATTCTGAACCATCACCCCCGGCATCACATTATGAACGTCGGAAACAACGCCATCGCAAACGTCAATCAATTTGTAAAGCTCTGCTATGATA
>DAOPLW010000339.1:0-1638 GCA_035391945.1 Oscillospiraceae bacterium
TCAAATTGTAAAGATCGGGCGAGTGAAGTATAGACTTTGGTCTGTACTTCGTTCCTTATTGCGTTTTGAAAACAGCCGGGGTATAGTGGTAGCGTTGATCGAAAGGACGTGGTCGGAATGCAAAAGGAGCAGTGGGGCAGCCGCCTGGGGTACCTCTTCGCGGCGCTCGGCATGTGCATCGGGACAGGGAACATCTGGCGTTTTCCGCGCGTATGCGCGGCGAACGGCGGCGGGGCCTTCATTATCGCATGGACCATCGCAATGCTCATTTATGCGGTGCCGCTTCTCACGGCGGAGATGGTCATGGGCAAGAAGACCAGGCTCGGCACCATCGGGGCGTTCCGCGATTTCGCGGGACGGAAGTATACCTGGATGGGCATCTGGGTGGCCGCGGTTTGCCTGCTCCTCATGAGCTACTACTCCGTGGTCATGGCCTATTGTGTCAAGTATTTTACCTTGTCGTTCAGCGGCTTCGCGGCGAACATGACCACCGAGACGACCACCGCGGTCTGGCAGACGTTTACGGCCTCCTCCTGGCAGGTGGTCGGCTTCCACTTCGTCTGCATGGCGCTGGGCTGCTACGTGGTCTACCGCGGCGTCACGCGGGGCATCGAGAAGTGGTGCAAGATCCTTATCCCGACTTTGTGCCTCCTGCTTCTGGGTATCGCAATCTACGCCAACACGCTCCCGGGCGCCGCGCAGGGCCGGCAGTTTCTCTTCTCCATCAACACGAACTACCTGTTCCGGACGGAGACGTGGCTGGCCGCTTTCACGCAGGCGGCCTGGTCGACGGGCGCCGGCTGGGGATTCATCGTGACCTACGCGGTCTACGTCAAAAAGAGCGAGGACATCCCCAACAACTGCATGATCATGGGCCTGGGCGACAATATCGGCGCGCTTTTGGCGGGCATGGCGGTGCTGCCGGCGGTCTTCGCGCTCTCCGCGACGCCGGAACTGGCGCGTACGGCGATCAGTCAGGGCAACTACGGCCTGACCTTCATTTACATCTATCAGCTCTTCTCCTCCATGCCGGGCGGGCGGATCGTATCGGCCCTCTTCTTCTTCTGCATGGCCGCCGCCGCCCTCACGAGTCTCTTCTCAATGATCGAGGTGGGCGTGCGTAACCTCATGGACTGCGGCATGAGCCGCCAGAAGGCGACGCTCTGGACCTGCGGGGTGGGCTTTTTCATCGGGTGCTTTTCCGCATGGTCCCTCTCCGTGTGCAACAACCAGGACTGGGTCTGGGGCCTCGCCCTCATGCTCAGCGGACTGGCGTTCGCCTTCGCGATCCTGAAGTACGGCGTGGAGCGCGTCCGCCGCCAGGAGGTCAACGTCGAGGGCGCGGATTATTTCTTCCCCAAATGGTACTTCAACGGCTCGATGTACCTCATTCCGGTCATTGTGGTCGTGATGCTCGTCTGGTGGGGCGCGCAGTCGATCGGCTGGTATCCGGATTCCTGGTGGAATCCTTTCAAGGTGGATAATCTCGGCACGGTCATCGCGCAGTACGCGGTCGTGCTGGCCGTCTGCTTCGCGCTGAACAACAAGCTGGCAAAGCGCGTGGGCCCCGGCGCCATGACGAAACAAAAAAGAAAGGGGCGTGCTGCCAGATGACGACGGGCGCGGTTATATTCATGA
>DAOPLW010000340.1:0-1636 GCA_035391945.1 Oscillospiraceae bacterium
TCGTAGAGGCTCGCAACGAGTTCCCGGTAGGTGCCGGTGCCATAGATTTCCGGCTCCCGGACGCCCAGCAGATTGAGGTTGGGCCCGTTTAAGACCATGATCTTCATGCTTCCCACTCCTTTGCGATTTCATCCGCCGCCGTTTCGGGCGCGCCGTTGCAGTCGATCCGTGCGTCCGAGATCGCCTCGTAAATGCCGCGCCGCGCCTCAAAGAGCCGCTTTACAGCCTCCGGCGAGCGCGAGAGCGGCCTGCCGTCCGAAGCGAGCTTCTCCGTGTCGCGCAACAGATAATAGAGCTTCCCGTTCTGCCGCATCAGGAAACGGTTCTCCGGCCGCAGGACCGCGCCGCCGCCGCAGGCGACGACCGCGCCGTGTTCTTTTCCGACGCGCCGGAGCGCCTCCGTCTCCAGATCGCGGAACGCGTTCTCCCCCGCCCCGGCAAAGATGTCCGGGATGCGCCGCCCGGCGGACCGTTCGATCTCCGCGTCCAGATCGACGAAGGGGCGCTCCAGCCGCGCGGCGAGCATTTTCCCGACCGTCGTCTTCCCGCAGCCGGGCATCCCAATGAGGATGAGATTGCGCTGCATGCGCGAAAGACGCGAAAGGCATTGCTCCGTCAATTCATCCGGCAGGCTCTGCCCCGTGAAAAGTTCCGCGGCGTACTTCGCCTGCGCGGCGAGCATCGGAAGCCCGCCCGTCGCGGGGATCCCGAGGGTGCGCGCGCGCGCGACGAGAAGCGTCGTGAGCGGATTATACACCACGTCCACCACGCCGGAAAGGCGCGGGAAGCGCGAAGGGTCCGCGACGCACCGCTCCGTGTCCGGGTACATCCCGACGGGCGTGGTATTGAGGAGAATCTCCGCGTCCTCGTGGCGGGAGAGGTTTTCGTAGTTGTTCTCCCCCGCTCTGGAGACGACCACGATCTCCCGCGCACCGGCGTCCTGCGCCACGGCACATGCCGTGTGAGAGGTGCCGCCGCTGCCGAAGACGAGCACCTTGCGCCCGGCGAGGGAGATCCCCGCGCGCGCGATGCAGAATTTCATCCCGCCGTAGTCCGTATTGCAGCCGAAAAGCCGGCCGTTCCGGTTCACGACGGTGTTCACCGCGCCGATGCGCACGGCGCGCGGGTCCACCTCGTCGCACAGGGAGAGCGCCAGACGCTTATACGGGATCGTCACGTTGACGCCGTCAAAGTCCCGCGCCGCGAAAAATGCGCGCGCGGCGTCCTCGTCCATGGGCCAAAGCGCGTAATCACAGCCCCACATCCACTTGTGGAGCAGCGGCGAAAAGCTGTGCCCCAGCGTTTTCCCGACGAGCCCCGTCTTCATGCTTCGCTGTAGGCGCCCAGGAAAGTCATCTGCTCGGCGGTCTGCGTCAGGTCGCACAGGAGCCGGACGTCCGCCTCCCTGCGCACGTCCGCCGCCACGTCGGCGTAAAACAGAAATTCAAAATCGTGGCCCGGGATGGGGCGGCTTTCGAGCTTGCTCACGTCCATGCCGACGGAGGCGAACTGGGAGAGCACCTCGCACAGAGCGCCGGGGCGGTGCGCCGTGCGGAACATGATGCTCACCTTGTCCGCGCCCTCGAAAATCTGCATGTCGCGCGCGATACAGATGAAGCGCGTGTAGTTGTTGTCG
>DAOPLW010000341.1:0-1626 GCA_035391945.1 Oscillospiraceae bacterium
TTTCGCCTGCGCGATGCCGAGCTGGGGAGTCCCGCGGGCATCGCGCAGGCGAAAGCCTATCTCAAAAAAGCGTTTGAGAAGCAGATAAACGGAGAGGGCTTCTGCCTTGTGGAGCTCCTCTCTCCCTGCCCGACGAACCTGAATCTGCCGCCGGTCAAGGCGGCGGAGCGCGTCCGGGGCGAGATGACCCAATACTTCCCCACGGGAGAGTTCAGAAAGGGGGAGCTGGTAAAATGACAACCGACATCATCTGCGCCGGCTTCGGCGGGCAGGGTGTTCTGACCGTCGGTATGATCCTGGCCTCCGCCGGGATGAAGACCGGAAAGCAGATCACCTGGTACCCGTCCTACGGCTCCGAGATGCGCGGCGGCACCGCCAACTGCACCGTGAGGTTCGGCGACGAAGCCATCGCCAGCCCTTATGCCAAGACGCTGGACATCCTCTTTGCCATGAGCGGGCCCGCGGTGGACAAGTTCGAGATGCGGCTCAAGCCAGGCGGACTTCTCCTTGTCAACACCTCCGTCGCCAAGGAGAAGCGCAGCTACCGCAGCGACATGAGAACCTGTTTCGTCCCCGCCGCGGAAATCGCCGAGGGCGTGCCGAACGGCACCGCCAAGGGTGCCAACATGGTTATGCTGGGGGTTTTCTGCAAGGAGACGGGCCTCTTCCCGCCGGATGCATTTATCCGTCTGATCGACGAATACTTTGAGGAGCACGGGAAAAAGAACCCGCAAAACGCGGTCTATTTCATGGCCGGCTACAACACCTGACCGTTCCATCGGGAGGGCGCGCGCCGCGCGCCGCGTCCTCCCGTCCTTCCCCATCCATGCGCGTGCTTCCCGGGGCATCGGGCCCCGCAAAGGGGGGCGCGCATCGCGAAGGAGGATATCAATGGGTTTTCTGGACGTTTTTACCATCGTCGTCTATCTCGCTTCCATGCTTCTCATCGGATTTATGGCCAACCGCAGGCAGAAGAGCATGGAGGACTACTACGTTGCCGGCAGACGCATGGGCGTATTTTCCGTCGCATCCCTCTGGCTTTCGTCCTGGGTGGGCGGAGCCTCGGTCGTGGGCGCCTCAGGGAAGGCCTACGACATGGGCATCACGGCTATCTGGTATGTGGGGATCATGGCCGTGGGTCTGCTGGCGTTCGGACTGACCTTTCCCGCGCTCGTCAAAAACGTGGGGGACAAGCTCAAGAACATCACCTATCCCGACCTCATCGAAGCGCGTTACGGAACGCCGTCCCGCGTAGCGGCCACCGTCACGACCATTCTCGCCTACATCGCCTATACGGCCAGCCAGTTTGTCGCCGCGGGCGCAATTTTGCACGTGATGACCGGCTGGAGCACGGGCGTGAGCTTTCTGGTGGCGGCGGTCATCACGACCGCCTATACCACCGCCGGCGGCTATCTCGCCGTTACTTATACCGATTTGGTGCAGGTCATACTGCTCCTTGTGGGCATCGCCTTTCTGGGCGTGCCGCTGGCCATGCACGATATGGCGGCCGCCGGAACCGGGATCGCGTCCCTTCCGGCGCGGTATTTCGACATCGGCGCCTGGGGCTGGCCCTCCATTGCGGCGCTGGGCGTGTCCATGATCTTCTCGTTTTTCACCTCCATGGAC
>DAOPLW010000342.1:0-1613 GCA_035391945.1 Oscillospiraceae bacterium
GGAGCCTGTCATTCCGCGCTGGTGGCGCACGATCGACAAATGGACGCTTTCCTCGGTCTTCGTCCTTTTCGGCATCGGTCTTCTGCTGGGCCTGGCCGCCTCGGTGCCGCTGGCCAGCCGCAACGGGCTGGAGCCCTTCTATTACGTGCAGAAGCAGGCCTTTTTCGGCGGGGCGGGGCTGGCGGTGATGATCGCCGTGTCGATGATGTCGCCCGAAACCGTGCGGCGCTTGGGGGTCGTCGGTTTTCTCGGCGCCATGGTCTCCCTCCTGTCATGAGAGCTTGTTTTCTTTGGGGCTACTATAACATGATTTCCCCTGCAATACAACAAACAGTGGCCGCCAATTCTGTTAATTTATTGTGAATTGCCCCCTTTCTGCCGGAATCGAACTGTGGTATAATGATTATATAGTGGTCATTATACCGAATCGATGGCGCGCGTTGCTCCCGCCCTACGGGCGGAACCGCAAACGATGCCGTATACCACGAGCGCGCAGCGTCTCGTGGTATCCTGTTCCAGCACGCAATTTTGAACGCGGGAGGCCGGATCCCATGCGCGAAGCAAACCGTTTTGAGGAAAGAAACACCGAGGCCGACGGTCTCATCGAAGGACGCAACGCCGTCTCCGAGGCGCTGCGCGCCGGCACGGCCATCGACAAGCTCTACATCGCGCGCGGCGACACGGACGCCACGCTCGGCTTTCTCGCCTCCTCCGCCCGTGCGAAGGGCATCGTGGTGGTCGAAGCAGACCGCCGGAAGCTCGACGCCATGAGCCTCACGCACGCGCACCAGGGCGTCATCGCCGTCGCCGCCGTGCGGGAATACGCCTCGGTGGAGGACATTCTCGCGCGCGCTGAACAGGCGGGCGAGGCGCCGCTCATCGTCGTGTGCGACGAAATTTCCGACCCGCACAATCTTGGCGCCATCATCCGCACCGCGGAAACCGCCGGCGCCCACGGCGTCGTCATCCCCAAGCGCCGCAGCGCGGGTCTCACGGCGGTCGTGGCCAAGACCTCGGCCGGCGCGGTCTCCCATCTGCCGGTCGCACGGGTTCCGAACCTGCCCGCCCTCCTCACGGAGCTCAAAAGCAAGGGCCTCTGGATCTATGGCACGGCCGCGGAGGGCGCCGGCCCTCTCTACGATACCGACCTGACGGGTCCCGCCGCCATCGTCATCGGTTCCGAAGGCGCCGGCATGGGCCGGCTCGTGGCCGAGTGCTGCGACTTCAAAATCAGTATCCCCATGCGGGGGAAAATTTCCTCGCTCAACGCATCCGCCGCGGCCGCCGTTGTTTTGTACGAGGCGGTCAGGCAGAGAATAAAGAAACGCCAGTCATAGGCAAGCTATATTGCTTTACATCGGAGTGTTTGACGGATGCCGGATCTGTTTGATCAAGTGAATCACCCGGACGAGCTGGACGCGCTCCTGCGCGGCGCGCAGGACGGCGACTACAGTCTGGAGGAAATCCTCGCGGAATTCGGGAGCCGCAAAAAGGCCCCCGAAGACCTTCCCCTTTCCATGCCCATTCCCGCCGCGCCGCCCCAGCCGCCGGAACACGACGCGAACCCGGCGGAAATCCCGCAGGAGGGGCCCGGGATTCTGCATTTTCCCTCC
>DAOPLW010000343.1:0-1605 GCA_035391945.1 Oscillospiraceae bacterium
CAGATCGTCCTTGCGCGCGGCGGAGGCAAGCCCGTCGGTCTTGCACAGGACCGTGAATTCGTCCTCCGTTACGACGCCCAGCTCCAGCGCGACCGCCAGTTCCGCCTTTGCCCAGGCGTAGGTCGCGGGCAGCTCGGCCGTAAGGAGCGAGGACCACTTGGCGAGGGCCTCCGTGCGCGCGGTGGCGGACCCCTGCCAGAGCCGGGAGATGAAGAGCAGCGCCTCGAGGCTCGTCACCTCCTGCGCCGGGCGGAAGGTGCCGTCGTCGTAGCCCGTCGTGATGCCGCGCGAGACGATGTCCTCGATGTAGGTTTCGGCCCAGTGGCCGTCCGTATCCGAGAAGGTGGCCGCAGACGCGGCCGTCGTGAGCAGAAGCGCCGCCAGGAGCAGCGCCAGGGACCGTTTTGCTTTCATGAAAACCTCCGTTTCGCCAAGGTGTCCGGCGCCCCGGTCCGCGCCGGACGGACTGTTACACCCAATGGATCGTTGCCTTCGGCCGGTAGACCACGCTGCGGTACGGCGGCATGGCGGGGTGACCCACCAGCATCGCGCCGCAGCAGCGATACCCCTCCTCGATGCCGCAGGCGGCGCGGATGGCCGCATTCGCGGCGGTAAAGCGCATGAACATGCCGGACCACATGGTGCCCAGGCCCGACGCCTGCCAGTAGAGCTCCGCCGTGGCCAGCGCGATGACGGGATCGACCGCGGCGAAGTAGTAGTCCTCCGGCGCGGAAACGAGCACCGCCGCCGCCGCGCCGCGCCCGACGAGGTCCGTGCCGCGCTCGGCCTGCTTCCACACCTCGGGCGCAAGGCCTGTCTCTTTGGAATGCGCCTGGCAGAGCGCCGCGATGGGGGCGATCGTCTCCCTGCCGCAGAGCACGCTCCAGCGGTGCAGATGGTTGTTCTTCGCGCTGGCGCACCACTGGCTTAGATCGATCCCCGCCTGCAAAAGTTCCCGCTCCACGGGCGCGTCGGAGAAGGCGCGCATGGAGCGCCGCCTCTGCACGAGTCCTTCCAGCACCTTCCGGTCGTTCGCCTCCAGCGGACGCAGAGGGATGCGCTCGAGCCCCTCCGGCACGCCCTCGGCGTGGAGCGCGTGCACAGGGCACACGGACACGCACTGCATGCAGGAGAGGCAGTGCGCGCCCTCCCGCAGATGCAGGACGCCGTCCTTCAGTTGGGGAATGAACACGGGGCACACCCGCGTGCAGCTGCCGCAGGCCACGCATTTCGAACGGTCGACGGTAATCATGGGGCTTCCTCCTGTCGGTTTGGTTTCTTACTTGATATTGTAGCCGTTTCCCCCTTCTTTGGCAAGAAAAAACAAAAGAAGGCATGGAATATTCTGCCATGGCATTGTATAATGGTTTTTATCCCGGACGCCGGAGAGATCCGCCGGCGCGCTCGCGCGCGGATTCCCCGGATGTGCCGTTTGCCCCCGCTCCGCGGAGCCGCAGATGACGCGCGGACGGTCATGCCCCGCATGGCCGCTCCGCGCCTGGAAATAAAGAACGAAAGGCATGATTGGTTTGACCATGGACCTTGCATCCGCCCGCGCCGCTCTCGCGTCGCTCCAGCGGGAGCGCCACGCCTATTCCCACGCGC
>DAOPLW010000344.1:0-1599 GCA_035391945.1 Oscillospiraceae bacterium
TGGGAGACGCCGCAGGCCCTCAACGCCATCATCGAAAACTCCTACGACGGGATCTACCTCACGGACGGAAACGCCGTCACCGTGCGTATGAACCGTTCCTACGAGATCATCTCCGGGCTCCGGCGCGAGAACATGCTCGGGCGCAATATGCGCGAGCTGGTCGCCGAGGGCGTCATCTCCCAGTCCGGCACCCTCCTCGCGCTCGAGCGCGGCGAGAGCGTCACGCTTGAGCAGGTCTTCGAGACCGGAAAGGCCGCCGTCATCACCAGCACGCCCGTTTACGACGGAGAGGGGCATGTGGCCATGGTCGTGACGAACGTGCGCGACGTGACCGAGCTCAACGGCCTCAAGGAGGAGCTCGCCGAAAGGGAGGAGGCCGCGCGGCGCGCCGACTTCGCGCTCGAGGTCATCCGCCGTCAGGCGCTGGGGGAGGACGACGTCATCGCGGCGGACCGGAACATGCAGGACGTGCTCCTTATGGCGCGGAAAGTCGCCGTGCTCGACACAACCGTGCTTCTTCTCGGTGAGACGGGCGTCGGCAAGGAGAAGCTCGCCGGCTACATCTGCCGGAACAGCCGCCGGAAAGACCGCCCGTTCGTCAAGGTCAACTGCGGAGCCATTCCGCCGACTCTCATTGAAAGCGAGCTCTTCGGCTATGAGAAGGGCGCTTTCACCGGCGCGGACCGGAACGGAAAGCCGGGGTTGTTTGAGGCGGCCGACGGAGGGACCATCTTTCTCGACGAGGTCGCGGAGTTGCCGCCGCAGATCCAGGTGAAGTTCCTGCGCGTCCTGCAGGAGCAGGAGGTCGAGCGCATCGGCGCCATCACGCCGCGCAAAATCGATCTGCGCGTCCTCGCGGCCACCAACCGCAATCTGGAGGAGATGGTGCACGTCAAGCGCTTCCGGGACGACCTCTATTACCGCCTAGACGTCTTTCCCATCACGATCCCGCCCCTGCGTTGCCGCAGGGACGATATCATCCCGTATATGGACGCCTTCCTCGCGGAGCTCGGCGTCAAGCACGAACTGCATAAGCGCGTTTCGCCCGCGGCCTACCGCGCGGCCCTGGCCTATCGCTGGCCGGGAAACGTCCGGGAGCTGCGGAATCTTGTGGAACGCGCCATCGTTCTGAGTACCGGCGACCTCATCACAGCCGAGGACATGTCCATCCGCCCGTGCCCCGGCGCGGCGACGCCCGCGGGCGTCGCGGGGGAAAATCCGGTCGATCTCAGGGCTGTCGTGGAGCAGCTGGAGCTCGACTACATGACGGGCGCCTACGCCCGCTACGGCAACGTCCGCGACGCGGCGGGGAGCCTCGGCATGGACCCGTCCACATTCGTGCGCAAGCGGAAACGGTATGAAAAGCTGTTGCAAAATCGCAACTAGATGCAAAATAGCAACAAAGAAAAAATGAAACGGAGGCATTTCCTCCGTCGCTTGCTTGCGGACCGATTCGTAAGGGCCGGAAGCCTGCGGCGGAGGATATTTTGCGGCCGTGATGTTGCAATATTGCAACGACAATGCCGCATGAGTCTTTCAGTTTTGCCTGAACGAAGGCGGGACCGGGACAAAGCGCGCCTTCTTTTTGCGAATCTCCTC
>DAOPLW010000345.1:0-1565 GCA_035391945.1 Oscillospiraceae bacterium
TTTTTCCGTTTCCCGCTCAGGTAATCCCAGAGGATCATCAGGGCGACGAGGGCGATCGCCACCTCGATCAGGTGCAGGGGGAGGTAGCCGAGCACCGGGACGGCGAAGAGGGCCTTGCCCACGCGACGTACATGCGCGACGCGGTGCTGCCGGCCATGGGCGAGCTGCGCGCGGTGGGCGACGAGCTGGAGACGCTGGTCCCCTCCGATCTGTGGCCCTTCCCGACCTACGGCGACCTGCTCTTCAGCGTGTAATTTTCCATTGCCGTCCGACGCAGACACGCCGTTTTCCATCCGCCTGAGAAGCCCGATCCAAAAACCCCAAAGAAGGGGAAGGGAGCAAACCTCCCTTCCCCTCTTTGATTCAAAGTTCCAAAAACAGAGACCCCGGGGCGAAAAATCTCATTTCTATTTTTCAAAATTTTCTCTTGCAATACGGTTTTCGGCGTGATAGTATAGTTAGCACGTCTGACAGATATCTTAATGGGGCCATGCCCCTTGCCGAAAGGAAGATAGATCATGCTCAAAACCATTCTGACCGTGGTCCAGCTTATCTCCGCCGTCGCCCTCACCGCCGTCGTCCTCGCCCAGAGCGGGAAGAGCGACGGGCTGAGCGCCCTTACCGGCGGCTCATCCGACACCTATATGGGCCAGAACAAGTCCTACCGCCTGGATGCGAAGCTGGCAAAGGCCACCAAATTCGTCGCCGTGGTTTTCATTCTTCTCACTTTGTCCCTCAATATGTTTTGATCGTACAAAAAACACGCCGCGGCCTTTGCCGCGGCGTGTTTTTCTTTGCGCGGCCGGAGAATTTATGGTATCATAGCCGCAGAGCGCCCATGATACCAGTTTATGGCGCGTCCGGCGCCCGCCCTCCGGACGGAACCGGCGGCGATGCCACGTACCGCGAAACGCTCCGCGTTTCGCGGTACGATAGACGCGGGAACATCCGTCATCCCGGCGGGCCGGCGCAATTTACTCCCGTCCGCCATTTGGAACCCAGCCAAAAAGGAAAGCCGTACGCCAAACCGCCGCGCAGGTTTCCCGTATGCGGGAAACGCCGACGCGAAAGGAGCCGATTTCATGAACGAGGGCATCACCATCACCTTCCTGGGCCATGCGTGCTTCAAGCTGACATGCCGGAAGTTTTCCCTGCTGCTGGACCCCTACGACGCCGCCATGCTGCCGGGCATGCCGCCGCTCCGGGTCCGGGCGGACGCCGTCCTCTGCAGCCATGGCCACGACGACCACTGCTTTACCAGGGCGGTGACGCTCTCCGGCACCGCTGAGAGCTCGCCCTTCACCGTCACGGCGATCGAGTGCCCGCATGACGATGCCGGCGGCAGGAAGCGCGGCATGAACAAAATCCACATCCTGGAGGCCGAAGGTCTGCGCGTGGCCCACTTCGGCGACATCGGCTGCGACCTGACCGACGCACAGGCGCAGGCGCTCTCCGGCCTGGACGCGGCGATGATCCCCGTTGGCGGTTACTTCACCGTCGACGCCAAACAGGCGGACGCCATCTGCCGGCGCATCGCCCCGACGGTGGTGATCCCGATGCACTAC
>DAOPLW010000346.1:0-1549 GCA_035391945.1 Oscillospiraceae bacterium
GCGCGAGGAGGCCGCGACGATGCTCGTGCGCGTTCACCGCAGGCTTGTCGGCAAGACAGACTGGTTCCACGGCTTTTACGCCATCTCCTCCTATGCACAGCGTGCCGTGACGCAGGAGATGGATGCGGTGAGCGCCGGCTGGAGCCGCCTGACGTGGAGCGCGGCGGCGGGCGTCGTCCTGAATACCTCCTCCTCAGGCGGGAACGAATTTTCCATCCCCACCTCCTACGAGAGCATCACCTCCTATCTGGAGGCGGGGGGCGCCCCCCTGAGCCTCGACGTGTATGCCTCCGACAGCACGGTCTTAACCGCGGTCCTGACGGACGAGGCGAACCGCGCGGCGGCGGTCGACGCCATCATGGCGGAGGCCACGCGGACGTACGACGCCATTGGGAAGAGTCCCTACGCGGGCGTGACCATCGACTTCGAGGGCCTGCGCGGGGAGACGATGAAGGCCGGCTTCACGGCGTTTCTCACGGCGCTCTCCGCCCGTCTCGCGCCGCTGGGCATGACGCTCTACGTCACGGTCCAGCCCGCCACGGCGGACGGTACATATTACGACGGGTTCGACTACCGCGCCATTGGAGAGGTCGCGGACAGGGTCATCCTCATGGCGCACGACTACAACGCCACGTCGCTCTCCGGCTTTGAAGGCTCCTCCTATTACAAGACCACCGCGCTTACGCCGCTCTCCTCGGTCTACTACTCCCTGCGCGCGGTCTGCGACGCGGAGACGGGCGTCCTGGACCGGAGCAAGATCGCCCTGGCCGTCAGCTTCTCGTCCCTCGCCTGGAAGACGGAGGACGGGCTTCTCGTCTCCGGTACGCCGCTGCGGCCGTCTACTTCCACCATCTACGCGCGCCTGAAGCAGGAGGGCACCGTCCTCGGCTGGTCGGACACCTACCGGAACCCCTACGCCGTCTACGACGCGGACGGGCAGGAGATCTTCCTCTGGTACGAGGACGCGCGCAGCGTCGCGGAAAAGGTGAAGCTCGCGCGGCTTTTCGGGATCACGGGCGTTTCGGTCTGGCGCATCGGCCTCATCCCGGACTACGACGACGCGGGGCTCTATTACAACGCGCTTCCCGCGCTCACGGACTAAGGGCAAAAAGTCCCCGGCAGGCAGAGCCTGCCGGGGACTTTTTGCCCTTCGGAGAAGCAACGGCTTTTTCACCGGGCTGACGCGCGTTTTGGGGCGCGGCGCAAATCGGTTCAAACACAGTTCGCCGAGCGCGAGAGGCAGGCCGACGGTTTTCCGGCGGGCTTCCGGTCCTGAAGCCCGCCGGAATGGAGGGCCGAAGTCACATAATCACAAGGCGTCCGGGAATCCGCTCCCCGGACGCCTCCATTTGAAGAGCCCCGCTAGCGGAGCTGGAGACCACAGGCAACGGCGGATTCACTCCCCGGACGCCTTGTTTTGAGAGTCCCGCAGGCCGAGACCTCCCTGATTTTTTTCGATCAAATTAAACCACCCCACGGGCAAAGCCCGTGGGGTGGTTTAATTTGTCTTAATACTCGACCACGCCCTCGTAAACGAGGCAGGCGTTGC
>DAOPLW010000347.1:0-1549 GCA_035391945.1 Oscillospiraceae bacterium
CATCGACTCCCTCGTGGACGCCTATGGCGTGGTGCCCGGGAGCGTCATGAACTTCGCCTACCTGATCCTCAAGCCCATCTCGCTCACCATGGACAAATACGTCGGCATGGCGGACCACATGGACGACCCCGAGTTCATGAGCAATTTCATGCGCATGGAGAAGTGGGTGTTCGACAGCCCCGACCAGGCCGGCGAGACGCTGCGCCAGTTCGTGAAGGACCTCTACCAGGAGAACAAGCTCGTCAAGAACGAGCTGGTCCTGGGCGGCAGGACCGTCGATCTGAAGAACGTCACCGCGCCGCTCCTGTGCGCCTGCGCCGAGTACGACCACCTCGTGCCCCTCTCCTCCAGCCGCCCGCTGCTCGACGCCGTGGGCAGCACCGACAAGGAGTTCCTCTCCTTCAAGACTGGCCACATCGGCATGTATGTCTCCTCCCAGTCCCAGAAGTCCATCGCGCCGAAGATTCTCGACTGGCTCCGGACGCGTTCCTGACAGACTTCCCGGACACAAAACGGCCCGAAGCGCCCCGCGTGCAAAACACGCGGGGCGCTTTTTTCGGATGGGGATGGGACCGTGCCGGGTACACATGACGCAGAGCGTCTGTATAGCGGCATCGCCCGCCGCACGGTCGGGAAAGCGCGAAGCGGACGGGGGCTCCTTGCTTTTTCCGTTTTTTCGTAATAAAATAAATAAATTCGGAAAGATAAGGGGTGCACCGCAGATGGGACTGGTCCATGTCAAGGGGGACACGTGGTGCGTGGAGAGCGCGACCACCGTTCCGTTCTACAAGCTGAACGAACATGAAATCGTGCTGCTCGACTCGGGCTACGCCGTCCCGGACCGCGCCGTCTTCGACAGGCTTTTTGCCGCCGAGGGCCTGCGGGTGGCGGCGATCATCGGCACCCACAGCCACATCGACCACAACGGCAACCACGCGTATTTCCAGAAGAAGGACGGCGCGCAGATCGTGCTCCAGAATCTGGAGGCGGCGATTGCCTACGACCTCCAGATGGTCCGCACGGCCTACTTCACGGCCACGCCCGCGGAGATCGAGCAGTATTTTTCCTCCGTCGTGGTCCGCGCGGACAAGACGTTTACGAAGGACGACATGGCGGTCAAGGTCTGCGGGGTCCCCTTCGGGCTCCTGCCCCTGCCGGGCCATACCCCCGGGCATACGGGCATCATTACGCCCGACAACGTCCTTTACGTCGGCGACACGCTTATGGACGAAGAGACGATGAAAGCGGCGAAGATGCCCTCCTCCATGAACTGGGCGGACGACCTGGAGAGCAAGCGCCGTCTGCGGGACGTGACGTGCGACCGGTATGTGCTGGCGCACCGCGGCGTTTTCGGCAGCATCCACGACCTCATCGACAAAAACATCGCCGACCGCATGCGGCGCGCGGAGCAGATCGCCTCGCCCCTGGATACGCCCATGACGCTCAGCGAGCTGGAGGGCGCGCTCTGGACGAGCTGCTGTCTGCATACGAAACGGGTGCCGCACATCGTCATGTTTCGCCGGAGCCTGCGCTGCGCGCTTGACTATCT
>DAOPLW010000348.1:0-1539 GCA_035391945.1 Oscillospiraceae bacterium
TTCGGTCGGCTGGCAGCTTCTGGTGGCCTATACGGTCTCGCTCGTCGTCTACCAGGGCGGGCGGCTCCTGGGGCTCGGATAGGAGGGAGTGGGAAGATGAAATACGTCATTTATGCCGCGGTGGCGCTCGCGGTCCTGTGGGCGGTGTGGTATCTGATCAAACGCATCCGCGCCATGGCGCGGGGCGAAGCCTGCGGCGGCGACTGCGGGCAGTGCCGGAGCCAGGACTGCCCGAACCGGAAAAAATAGGACGAGCCGGCGGGGAAAGGACTTTCCCCGCCGGTGTATTTCTGCTATAATAATCGAAAAGCGGTTATTATAGCGCGGCATACCGGCCGGTTCCGCCGCAGGCGGGAGACCGGACTGCCATTTAATGTCGCGACCGCCTCGCCCCCTGCGGGGCAACCGGCGGCGATGACGCTTATACCATAAATTGCACGCAATTTATGGTATAATGGCCGTAATGATCCAGAGAGACGAAAGGACGGATTCCCATGGGCGAAACAATGCCGACGCGCGAAGAGGCGTGGGCGCTCCTGACGAAATACAACAAAGAGGACTTCCATCTGCGCCACGCGGAGACGGTCGAGGCGGTCATGCGGTATTTTGCCGAGACGGAGGGGTACGCCGGCGAGGCGGATTTCTGGGCCCTGGTGGGACTGCTCCACGACGTCGACTTTGAGAAGTGGCCCGAGGAGCACTGCAAAAAAGCGCCGGAGCTTCTGCGGGAGGCGAACTGCCCCGAGCGGCTGGTCCGCGCGGTGGTGAGCCACGGCTACGGCCTCTGCGCGGACGTTAAGCCCGAGCACTTCATGGAGAAGGTCCTTTTCGCGACGGACGAACTCACGGGGCTCATCGGCGCGGCGGCGCTCATGCGCCCGTCCAAAAGCGTCTCCGACATGGAACTGCCGTCCCTGAAGAAAAAATTCAAGGACAAGAAGTTCGCCGCCGGCTGCTCGCGGGACGTGATCCGCGAGGGCGCCGAACTTCTCGGCTGGGACCTGGACACGCTCCTGGACAAAACGCTTGCGGCGATGCGCGCCGTGGAGCAGAAATAACCGACTGAACCGAAGGAGGAGTACCGGATGACGGAACAGGTAAAAGAGCTCAAGAAACTGACGGACGCGAGCGACAACATCGTCTTTTTCGGCGGCGCGGGCGTCTCCACGGAGAGCGGCATCCCGGATTTCCGCAGCGAGGACGGCCTCTACCACCAGCAGTACGACTATCCGCCTGAGCAGATTTTAAGCCACTCGTTCTTCATGGCCAACCCCAAAGAGTTTTACCGCTTTTATCACGCGAAGATGATCTGCCCGGAGGCCAGGCCCAACGCGGCGCACCGCAAGCTGGCCGAGTGGGAGAAGGAGGGCAGGCTCCGCGCGGTCATTACCCAGAACATCGATAACCTCCACCAGATGGCGGGCTCGAAAAACGTCCTCGAGCTCCACGGCTCCACGCACCGCAACTACTGCATGAGCTGCGGCGAGACCTACACCTGGCAGTACGTCGCCCACAGCGAGGGCGTGCCGCGCTGCGTGG
>DAOPLW010000349.1:0-1536 GCA_035391945.1 Oscillospiraceae bacterium
TCGCAGACGTATGCGCTACACTGGAAGACCGCGTACCTGCTCAGATGGATCGCGCGGAACAGGGAAAAGATGCCCCCCACGCCGCAGAGGCCTCCGCAGAGCGTCAGAGCGCATGCGATATTGAGACAGCCGAGCGGCGGAAAGGCCGCCCTGATGCGTTCCTTCATGATTTCCTCCCGATGTGTTCGCCCACGTCCACGACGACCTCGTTGCCAAGAGCCGTCTGCCATAGGATGTCCTCGTCCATCCGGACGCGTCCTTTTTCGAAAAACAGCAATACCGTGGAGCCGCCCATTTTGAAATGTCCTTTCACGCCGCCGCGCGGGACCGGTTCCTGCAGCGGCGCGGTGCGCACGATGCTCCCCACGAAAAGCGCCCCGACCTCCACCATCGCCACCGTGCCGAACTGATCGGTCCGGCAGAGGCTCACGAGCCTGTGGTTCTTGGCATAGAGCCGGCGTTTCTTGCGAAGCGCGACGGGCTGCACCGAGTCGTAGAGCCCCGCCACCGAGCGCTCGACGGCGATGATGCCGTCGTCGATAAAGTGGACCCGGTGGTAATGGTTCGTGTCCAGACGGCAGCACACGCACACGCCGCCTTCGAAGCGGTCCGCCGGCGCCGCGCCGGAGAGGAGCTCCTCGAGCCGGTAATACGAGCCCTTGGCCTGGATCACCCGGTCCGCGCGGATGCCCTCCCAGGCCGACACGTAGCTCTGGCAGGGGGAACCGAGCGCTTCGGGCGCCGCGGGGAAATGCACGTCGGTACGCTCGCGGGAGAAAAAATCGTTGAAGCTGCGGTAGCGCCGGTTGAGGGGGATGTGGTTTCTGCGCGCGAATTTTTTGATATGTACGGTGGAGAAGCGCAGGTCCGCGTACCGGCCCGCCAGGCGCATCACCTGGCGGCGGCAGACCGCCGTCGCCGCCAGACGTACCGGCGCATAGGAGTAGACGACGTTCAGGATCGGATATTTGCCCCCCGTGCCCGCGCCGGCCGATCTGCCGTCCCGTAAAACGATCATCCGCCCGCCTCCCAGCGTCTCTTTCATTTGGGCCGTTTTTACGTGAAACATATTATAGCGGTCCCGTTTTCATTCGTCAAGCGGAAGCGAAAACCGGCTATGTGGACGGTTTCGACGAAAAATCCCCGCCGCGCTTTGTGCGAAACGCCATATTTTATGGAAAAATGCAAAAGACCTTTACATCATCGCTTTAGCGTGCTAATATGATGAAGAAATCGGCGCCGGACTGACGGCGCCTTGCACGGAGGAAGAGAATAATGAAAAAGCTTGTACTTGCAATGGCCCTGATTCTGATCGTCGCGCTGGCCCTCACGGGCTGCACCAAGAGCGAGACCCCCGCAAGCCAGGCGCCGGCGTCCGAGGCGCCCGTCTCCGAGGCCCCCAGAACGTTTACCGTCGGTTTTGACGCGAGCTTCCCGCCCTACGGCTACACGGATGAGAACGGAAATTACGTCGGCTTCGACCTGGACCTCGCCGCCGAGGTGCCCAACGCCGCCCCGACCGGACACGAGACCGTG
>DAOPLW010000350.1:0-1534 GCA_035391945.1 Oscillospiraceae bacterium
CCTTCTCCACCTCGGAGAGGGACATGCCCAGCGGTATGCCGAGCGTCCGGTCGATACCGGGGCTCACGTACACGGGCACCGCGCCGCAGAGGACGAGGGCGTTGATGACGCTCCGGTGGACATTCCGTGGGAGGATGATCTTGTCGCCCCCCTTGCACGCATAGAGGATCATGCTCTGCACGGCGGAGGTGGTGCCGTTCACCATGAAAAACGCGTGCGCGGCGCCAAACGCTTCGGCCGCCAGCGTCTCCGCGTCCCGGATCACGGATACGGGGCGGCAGAGGTTGTCCAGCGGCTTCATCGAATTGACGTCGATGTCCACGCACTGCGCCCCCAGAAGCGCCGCAAGGTCCGGGTTCCCGCGCCCGCGCTTGTGCCCTGGCACGTCGAAGGGCACGATGCGGGACCGCTTGAATTCTTCCAGCGCCTCGGCGAGAGGGGCGCGCTCCTGCGACAGGCCGGGCATCAGTAAATATTCCCCCCGTTAAAGATTTCGATCATTTCCCGGCGCAGGGAATTGAGAATCTCCAGGCGCGTCACGGGGGGCAGCTCCATCGCCTCGGTGTTGAAAAGATAGTTCTGGAGGTCCATTTCCTTCACGAGCATTTTGGTGTGGAACAGGTTCGCCTGATAGACGTTGATGTCCACCGCATCGTACCGCCGCAGCGTCGCCGGGTCGATGTAGTCCTGAATGGACCGGATCCTGTGATCGATAAAAATCTTCTCCCCGTCGACGTTCCGGGTGAAGCCCCGCACGCGGTAATCCATCGTGATGATGTCGGAATCGAAGCTGCCGATGAGATAGTCGAGCGTGGAAAGCGGCGTGATCTCGCCGCAGGTCGCCACGTCCACGTCCACGCGGAAGGTCGCGATGCTCGTCTCCGGGTGATACTCCGGATAGGTGTGCACGGTCACGTGGCTCTTGTCCAGATGCGCCACCACGGCGTCGCCGCCCGCGGGGATCATGGAGCTCTCCGCGATGAGAAAGGTGACGGAGGCGCCCTGCGGATCGTAGTCCTGCCGGGAGACGCTTAAGACCGTCGCGCCGATCCGCTCCGCGAGAGACGTCATAATCCCGGTGATGCGCTCGGAATTGTACTGCTCGTCGATATACGCGATGTATTTCTTCTGCTCGCGTGGCGTCTTTGCATAGCAGACGTCGTAGATGTTGAAGCTCAGCGATTTGGTAAGGTTGTTAAATCCATACAGCTTCAGTTTGTTTTCCATCTTTCGCACCTCCGGACAAAAAAACGGCAGGAGATGTTTGTCACATCTCCTGCTTGTTGAAACTTCATGCAGTCCGGGACAGGCGGGCACGGGGCCGTAAGGCCGCCACACGGCCGGTGTCCCTTCGGAAAACATGCAGGCTTTTCAGAGTCTATATAGCAAAAATTACTTTTACTACTCTTATTGACCGTTTCACAAGTTGATGCGCGCAAACGCTTCGGTTATGAAGTAACCAACTTATAAAATCTGAGCTTTTCGCCCAATCAATAAGGCAACAGAAGTTGCCCCTGTCTCTTCGACAGGTTTT
>DAOPLW010000351.1:0-1531 GCA_035391945.1 Oscillospiraceae bacterium
GCGAAAGCAGGGGTCCATGGACCTGACCACGCCACTCGCGCACGCGGCGCGTTTCGTCCATGGATACCCGCCTTCGCGGGTATCGTCGGAACACACCTTCTTACATCGACGCGACACCCACATCGCAGGGCGGGGCCGGCAATGTCGGCACTCACCTTTTGCCGCCTCCGCAGGAGGGCCATACCGGCGGGGGACGGTCCTTGGGCTCCAGCGTGTAGCTGTCGAGGACCTTCAGGACGATGTCCACGACAGCGTGCGTGGCGGCGTCGCCCTCCAGCGCGGATTTCGACGTGCCGTAGCGGCGCTTTACATGGCTTGGCGCTGTACGCAGCGCCACATAGAGATCGGTCTGCAAGTCATCCATGCCCGGAAGATAGGATAAAATTCCTTTTCCCGGAAGCCGTGAGACTCGCAAATCCACAGGATAGATTCTCCTCGCCCTAGGCCCCCTCCTCCGCCTCCCTTTGCCGCCGCCGCAGGCGGAGCAGCTCTGCCCAATCGTCGCGCTTGCGGCCCTTTTCGCGGATCTCCGCATAGAAGGCGTCGACCTGTTCCTTCGTCCAGGGCGCCACGGGCGGGGGCGGCGGGGGTGGCGGCAGGCCCGCGGCCTCGCGCGCGGCAGCCTCCTCTGCGTCGCGCGCCTTTACCCGGCTGAAGGCTTCCAGCGCCTGCCTGATCCCCGCCTCGCGCACCCGCAGGGCGGCCTGGGTCCGGAAGCGCTCCATCTCGCCCGTGCCTGCGCGCCCGAAGGAGAGCAGCCGCGCAAGGCGGCGGACGGCGGCGATCTCTTCCTCCGCCGCATCGAGCAGGCCCGCCTCGGCCAGGGCGAGCGTGCGGGCGCGGGCGAGCGCTACCTGCCGCCGGGCGCCGGTGGCCGGCCGGTCCTGCATCTCCTCGCACATCTGCCACAGCTCGTCTGCCTGCTGACGGATCTCGTCGGCTTCCGTGTGCGCCGCCTCTGCGGCCTCCGCCCTCGCGGCAAGGTCCACCTGGCGGTAGCCGTCCTGCCGGGCCCAGACGGTGAGCGTCGGCACGGGAATATCCAGCCGCGCGCGGATGCTGGCCAGCGGCTCGCCGCGCAGGGCCGCCTCCCGCGCCAGGATGCGCAGGGCGTCCAGCTCAACGCGGGTGCGGCGGTAACGGGTCTGTTTCGGTTTTGTGGGATTTGTCTCTGTCATCCCCACATTCTGGCATGGGCGCATCCCGGGCGAATTCGCGGCCGGCGGGGGCGCGGGGCGGGCGCCATAAATCGTCTGTATATCGTGTATATATCGTATTCCTTATCGTGCGGGGCCCTGTGGGTTCGGCCCGCCTTTTCCGACACTTTTGCCGTGTGCGCCGCAACAAATTCACAGGCCACGGGAAACCTGTGGAATTCCTCGCGTGAAATGCGAAAATTTTTTGACAGGGACTCGACTCACGGCCCCTTTGGTGAGATCGTTTCGTTAAGCAAACGAAACCAGCCGGGAGCAGACCCGGAAACGGAGCGGAGGCAAAGTACGCCGCCCCCGGATGAAACCGGGTCCACGGG
>DAOPLW010000352.1:0-1517 GCA_035391945.1 Oscillospiraceae bacterium
GCGGAATAATTATAGCACAACACGCCCGCGCTGGCAAGCCCTTACAGGTACCGGACGTCGTCCCGGTGCACGGCGGTCTCCTCCACGCGCACCGACGGGAAGCGCCGCCGCAGCGCGTCCGCCAGGCGGGGCATGACCGGCTGCTCGGTCGGGTAGTGGCCGGCGTCGATGAGGTTGATGCCGCGCGCCTGCGCCTCGAGGAAGACGTCGTACTTCACGTCCGCCGTGACGAAGGTGTCGCACCCCGCGCGCACGGCGTCTTCCAGCATGGAGCCGCAGGAGCCGCTCCCGACCGCCACGCGGCGGACGGGTTTCCCCGCGTCGCAGCAGCGCAGGCCGCCGCAGCCGAGGGCCGCCTTGATCCCGGCGGCATAGGCCTCAAACTCCAGCGCCCCCGGAAGCTCTCCCACGCGGCCGATGCCGTAGGGCCTTCCGAAAGAGTCCAGGCCGTCCTCATGGAGCTGCAGCACGCCGGAAAGGCCCGCCGCTTCCGCCAGCACGTCGTTGACGCCGTGCCGCACCGCGTCCAGGTTCGTGTGCATGCAGATGGCCGCAACCTCGTTTTTGATAAGCGCGAGCAGGATTTTCCCGGTCGTGCTTTCGTCTGTCACGCGCCTGACGGGGTCGAAAATGACCGGGTGGTGCGAAACGATGAGCTCCGCGCCCAAAGCGACGGCCTCCTCGGCGACGGGCAGCGTGATGTCCAGCGATACGAGAACGCGGTGCACCGGGTGCACGCGCTCTCCAACCAGAAAGCCGGAATTGTCAAACGACATCTGCAGTTCTTCCGGCGCGAGAGAGGCGAGAAACGTATGGATGGCTCCGACGGTAACGGTCATGGTTCCAACTCCTTTCTCCATGCGTTCAGTTCCGAAAGCGCCTCGTGCATCCGCGCCGCGCGCGGAGGATCGCCCCGCGCCGACCGCGAAGCGCCGTCAAGCGCGCGGCGCAGCCTGCGGATGTGCATTTCCAGGTATTCCTTCTCCAGGGGGTCGCCCCGGTGCAGCGCCGCTTCCCCCGCGAGGTACACGCCGGGGCTCCGGGGCAGCGGCTCTCCTCCGCCCGCGGCGCGCAGTACGACGTAGAGCCGGCCGCCGTCCCGGACGAGGCGTTCGGCCGTGACGGCATAGCCGCCGAGGTAGAGAAATTCCCGCAGCGCGCCGGCCTTCGTCATCGGCTGGAGGATCAGCGTATGTCCGCCCCGGCGGGTCCACGGCGCGGCCTCCAGGATGGCCCGGATGGTCTCGCCCCCCATGCCGGCGATGACGACGGCGTCCGCCTCGCCGGGCGCGACGCCCGCAAGGCCGTCGCAGAGGCGGAACTGCATCCGGTCCCCCACGCCGGCGCGCAGCGCGTTTTCGCGCGCGGAGGAGAGAGGACCCTCCCGGAGGTCGGAAGCGATGGCGGACGGGATACGGCCGCGCTCCAGAAGGCGGATGGGGAGGTGGCCGTGGTCGGTCCCGACGTCGGCCACGCGCGCGCCGGCGGGCACGAGCTCCGCCGCGGCCGCGAGTCTC
>DAOPLW010000353.1:0-1513 GCA_035391945.1 Oscillospiraceae bacterium
GCGGGCACGATCGCCACCGACGAGCGGTTCCGGACCTCCGACCCCGACATCTACGCGGTGGGCGACGCGATCTCCGTTATGAACGGCGTTTCCGGCGCGGAGACGCTGGTCCAGCTGGGCGGCCCCGCCTCAAAGCAGGGGCGCGGCGCGGCGGACGATATCTGCGGAAGCAACGACGTCTTCGGCAAGGTCGCCATCGGCACCTCCGTGGTGAAAGTCTACGACTATACCGCCGCCTCCACGGGCATGAACGAGAAACAACTCAAAGCGGAGGGGCTCGCCTACAAAAAGACCTATGTGACGCCGCCTTCTCACGCCAGCTATTACCCCAACGCGAAGCCCATCACCATGAAGCTGCTCTTTGCCGAAGACGGCAGGGTCCTCGGCGCCCAGGCGGTGGGGCAGGAGAACGTGGACAAGCAGATCGACACCATCGCCGCTGTCATCCAGCTCCACGGCACGGTCCGGGATCTGGAGCGTCTGGAACTGGGCTACGGCCCCGCCTACAACTCCGCGAAGAGCAACATCAATATGATCGGCTTCACGGCGGCGAATATTCTGGACGGCGTTATGCCGGCATTCTATGTGGAAAACCTGCCGGATCTCGACCCGGAGACCTCTTTTCTGCTGGACGTCAGCACCCCCGACGAGATCCTCATGAGCGGTGTGATGCCCGGCGCGGTCTCCATCCCTGGAGACGAGCTCCGCGGCCGGCTGGACGAGCTGCCGAAGGACAAGACCATCTACGTGGCCTGCCATGTGGGTCAGCGGGGCTACATCGCCCAGCGGCTTTTGTCCCAGAACGGGTTCAAGGTTTATAACCTGAGCGGCGGCGTGGGCATGTACGACCTGGTCAATATGGACCTCACAAAAGTCCGCGCGAAATACGAAGAAATGCAGAAAAGATTCGGCACCGGGCAGAAAGCCGCGCCCGCGCCCAAAGCGGGCGGCGACGTGCTGACGGTGGACGCCTGCGGCCTGAACTGCCCCGGTCCCATCATG
Source organism: Oscillospiraceae bacterium (assembly GCA_035391945.1). GTDB lineage: Bacteria > Bacillota > Clostridia > Oscillospirales > Oscillospiraceae > DAOPLW01. The sequence continues at coordinate 1,003 of DAOPLW010000353.1, forward strand.
AAAGTGTCGGAAAATATCAAGAAGATCGGCGAGGGCGAAACGCTCACCGTGAAAGCCACCGACCCCGCCTTTGCCTCGGACATCGACGTCTGGTGCGACCGCACCGGCAACACCATGACCGGCCTTGCGAAAGAAAACGGTATTTTCACCGTTACGATCCAAAAGGGGACAGGCGAAGCCGCTCCCTCGGCCCAGGCGGCCGTACCGGCGGCAGCCGTGCCGTCGGCGGGGAACGATAAGACCATGATCATCTTCGACGGGGATCTGGACAAGGCCATCGCGGCCTTCATCATCGCCAACGGCGCCGTGGCCATGGACCGGAAGGTCACGATGTTCTTCACTTTCTGGGGGCTCAACATCCTGCGGCGGAACAATAAGGTCGATCTGCAGAAGACCCTCACCGAGAAAATGTTCGGCGCGATGATGCCGAGGGGCAGCCGGAAACTGAAGCTCTCCAACATGAACATGATGGGTGTGGGCGGAAAGATGATCCGTAGCCTGATGGAAAAGA